>NZ_JBRBUA010000063.1:0-17924 GCF_052826345.1 Brevirhabdus sp.
GTTGCCGCCCGTCGTGGTCTCGGGGCTGCCGAACATGACGCCGATCTTCATGCGGATCTGGTTGATGAAAACCACCATACACTTGGACCGGGAAATCGAGCCGGTCAGCTTGCGCATCGCCTGGCTCATCAGGCGGGCGTGAACCCCCACGCTACTGTCGCCCATCTCGCCCTCAAGTTCCGACTTGGGTGTCAGCGCGGCAACGGAGTCGACGATCACCATGCTGACCGCGCCCGAGCGCACGAGCGTGTCGGTGATTTCCAGCGCCTGCTCGCCCGTGTCGGGTTGCGAGATCAGAAGATCATCCAGATTGACGCCCAGCTTGCGGGCATATTGCGGATCGAGCGCGTGTTCGGCATCGACGAAAGCACAGACGCCGCCCTTCTTCTGCTCCTCCGCGACGCAATGCAGGGTCAGCGTTGTCTTGCCCGACGACTCGGGCCCGTAAATCTCGATGATGCGCCCCTTCGGCAGGCCACCGATCCCCAGCGCGATATCCAGCCCGAGCGACCCGGTGGAGGTCGCCTCGATGTCCTGGATGGAGTTGCCCGCCCCCAGACGCATGATCGATCCCTTGCCGAACTGCCGTTCGATCTGGGCCAGCGCACTATCCAGCGCCTTTGCTTGTCCTGGGATTTTTTGTCGCTCATGGTAAGGAGATCTGCCGTAGCCATTGATTTTCGATCCTTATTTCACAGCACACCGAGTGCGGCAACAGCTGCTTGTGTTCACCTCTTGTTCCTATTCTTATGGATACAGAAAGGGAACATTGCAAGGCATTTCTCGTCCTCCAACTTTCCATCGCCAAGGTTAAAGAGTAGTTTAGCTGCAGGATAATCGCGGAGATTTTTCAGCCATGCTGGTGTTCTGGAAAGAAAACCTTGTCTATCTTGCCACGCCAAAAACCGGGACCACCGCGATCGAGGCCGAATTGGCTCCCGTTGCCGACATGGTGTTCCGCGGCCCGCCCGGGCTGAAGCACACCAACGTGCCGCGCTTCGAAAACTTCGTGCGCCCCCTGCTCGACCGGGTGGAAGAACGCCCATGGGAATTCGTGGCGACCGTTCGCGAGCCAGTGGATTGGCTGGGCAGCTGGTTCAGATACCGCCAACGTCCGGCGCTTGACGGAAAGCCGAACAGCACCAAAGGCCTGAGCTTTGCGGAATTCGTGACCGAAGTTCTGTCGGATGCACCGCCCGCGCGCTCCCACCTCGGATCGCAAAGTTGGTTTTTCAACGATGCACAGAAATACGCCGCCGCCACTCACCTCTTCGCCTATGACGCGTTGGGCGAGCTGGTCGCCTTTCTCGAAGAAAGATTGGGCCGGACAATCACGCTCAAACGGCGCAATGCCTCGCCGTCGGCCGACCTTACGCTTTCCGCAGAGCTCCGCGTCGAACTCCGCTCCCGCATGGCCGAAGACTTCGCGCTCTACGAGGCCGTCAAGGATGCCACGAACGCGCGGCGCTTCCTGCTGCAAAGCTGAATTCTTGCAGAAGACGCGCAACCTTTGATGACCAGCCTTTACTCCATCTGTCGCTGCACGGTTTCGGTCAGCTCGGCCAGCGAAAAAGGCTTGGGCAGAAAAACGCAATTTTCGATTTCGGCCTGATCCTTGGAAAAGGACTCCTCCGCATAACCGGAGACGAAGACGACCGGCACATTCGGCCGGGCTTTCCGCGCCTTTCGAACCCAGGTCGGGCCGTCCATCCCCGGCATGACCACATCCGTGACGAAGAGGTCGACGTGGAGAGCGCCGTCGCTGAGTTTTTCCAGGGCCTCCTCCGCGTCGCTCGCCTCGATCACCGTATATCCGCGCATGTTCAAGGCGCGCGACGCGAAGGCGCGAACCGGAGCTTCATCCTCGACCAGAAGCACAACGCCATCGCCCCCCAGGCTCCGGCGCGCGCGCCCGGGGTCCGGCATTGGCTGCAATGAACGCCCTTCGGAAATTTCGGCCGCGGGCAGGTAGACCGAGAACACCGTGCCTCTGCCCAACTCACTGTCGGCAAAGATAAACCCGCCTGTTTGCTTGATGATCCCGTAGGCTGTCGAAAGGCCCAGCCCGGTCCCCTCTCCGGGACGCTTCGTGGTATAGAAAGGCTCAAAAATCTTTTGCTGCCGTGCCTTGGGAATGCCACAGCCACTGTCCTCAACCTTGACCAAAACGTAATTGCCTGCCGGAATGACAGCGCGGTCGCGCGCATGGTCCGCTGCAAAAGTGGCGTTTTGAGTGCTGATCAAAATTGAGCCGCCATGGTCCTGCATTGCATCCCGCGCGTTCACGACAAGATTCATGATGACCTGTTCTAATTGGCGTTTGTCTGCCCGGGTCGGGCGCAAATCGGGATCGTGGGAAAGAGACAGGTCAATTTTTTCACCCACGAGCCGGTTAAGCAAATGCGTCAGGTCCGCCATCGTGTCGCGCAGATCGATCAATTCCGGCTGCAGGTTCTGTTTGCGCGAAAAGGCGAGCAACTGGCCCACCAAGGCCGCTGCGCGATTTGCGTTTTGATGAATCTGCTGCAAATCGTCATAATCCAGATCGCCCTGATCGTGCCGCAGCAACAACAGGTCGCAGTGGCCGGAAATCGCAGTCAGTAGATTGTTGAAATCATGAGCGATCCCGCCGGCCAACTGTCCGATGGCCTGCATCTTCTGCGACTGGACGAACTGAGCTTCCAACGTCTTGAGCTCGGTTGCATCGCTCAACACGGCCGCGATGCAGAAACCGTCCCCTTCGTCGATGCGGGCCAGGGTAATCTGTAGATAGGTATCCTTCGCCCCCCGCACTGCGCAGAGAATTTCGGGGCGTCGCAACCCCGAACTTCGAGCAGCCTCGGCCAACCAATCCTTGACGGGGCGCCCCAGTCCCTCAACCAGATCGTCGATCTGAAGCCCATCACACCCGGGATCGCAGCCTAACAGTTTCGCAGCATGCCCGTTCATGATCAAAACCTTGCCGTCAGGCGTTAATTTTGCAACTGCGATATTCAACTCGTCCAGTCGCGCCCACCCGTCAAGAGCATCGGGCAATTCCGTCATCGGAACCAATATAATATCCCTGCGACCGTCCGCTTGCTCCAGGCTGACAATCTGCACATTCAATGGTCCGCTGCTCGTCATGATCAAGCGGCGGTCACCAGTGGCGATCTCGCCCGCCCCCAGAAGGTCGGACAATTTCGAAGGACGTTCCGGCACTTTTTCTTTCAGCGCCTCGTTCACGAAAAGCACGTCACCGCTTTTACCCACGATCAAGGAGGGCAAATCCGTTCCTGGGTCTTCCGCGGTTGCAATCCGTGCGGTCGACGAAGACAAGCGCCAGACGAGTTGATCGCTGTGGCCGAAGCGATGCACCGAGATCACGGCGCGACCGCGGCGGCTGATCACATCCTCTTGCGCCGCACCTTTCAGTCTCGCCTTGGTTTGCAAGCGAAAAAATCAACGGGGCCGGGTTGTCAAAAACCCCAAGCAGAGCCCGCAGCACACTGCTTCCCGGCCGCGCGCCCAACAGATCGAAGGCCGCGGGATTAACCAAGACGATTTCGCCGCTCAGATCCGCGACGATGGTGGCGAGCGGATCCTGATCAATGATTTCGCTGCTGTGGTCCTGCAGCCGCTCGGCCACGCGTCGGAAATGAAAGGCCGCAGCTTTCAGTACGATAAAGAGGCTGAGCAAACCAATCGACGCCCCGAACAAAAGCGAATCGTGAAACGGGTCCTCGATAAAAAAAACTGCCAGAACAAAAAGCAGCGTGGCGGCCAGCATCTTGTAGATACCACCGCCGACCCGAGCGGAAAACTGACCGAGATGATCAGCGACAATCGGGTTTTCGGGCACTTGGACCTCCGGCAGACTGCTTTCCTGTCATTGTGAGACATGGAACGTTAAATCAGTCTTAAAGAACAGAAATATCTTGCCGGATATTTGGCCACTGCTGACGCGTCAGCCATTTTGCCTTTTGAGATGTGCGGTGTAGAAGCCGTCGCCCCCGTCAAGCGGGGTCAGCAGACGCTCGGCCTCGAGTACCCAACCGGCATTTTTTCTCAGAAAGTTAGCGATCTGTTCATGATTCTCCGTCTTGAATAGCGAACAAGTCACGTAAACAATCTTGCCGTTTTGCGACGTTAGCCGCACGGCACGCTCCAGAATCTGGGCCTGCACGTCCTGCAAATCAGCCAGACGGGACGGCGACATCGACCACTTCGCTTCGGGGGAACGCCGCCACGCCCCGCTGCCGCTACAAGGAACATCGCAGATGACGATATCATAAGGAGAGTTCTTTCCGACTTCATCGTCGTCCAGAAGCTGTTTCACCTCCACGTCGGCACGTTGCGCGCGGGGCCGTAAATCCTTCATCCGTTCGGGAGCCGCATCGTGTGCATAAAATTTCGCGTCAACGCGCCCCGCAAGAGCCAAGGTCTTGCCCCCGCCGCCGGCACAAATATCGAGGACCTTGGACCGCGCCCTCGCGTCAATCATATCGACAACCGCCTGAGAGGCGGCATCCTGCATCTCGAACCAACCCTGCCGAAAGGCAGCGCTGTTGGCCAACCCCCGCGGGCGGGAGGCACAAAGGAGCGCAGTATCGGAGAGCGGATGGCGGCGCAGCTCCACTCCGTTCTCCGCGAGCGAGTAAACCACCTGCTCCACAGTCGCCTTACGCAGATTGACGCGCAGGAACAAAGGCGCTCGATCGCGCATCACGTTCAGAATTTCGTCTGCCTGCTGACCCAAAGAATCGCGAAAAAGCGGCAAGGACCAATCAGGAACGTCCAGCGCGACGGTATCGCTGCAACCGGAATCCGGCACTCCCGAGGAGGCAACAACCTCTTCATCGGTCGATGGCGGCGGCGCGAAACCTTCGCCGGTAAATACCTCAGCCGGATCGCACCCGCTTTGGCGAACATACCCGATGACCATAGCGCGCCCGTTTTCGCCGCCACCTATGTGTGCACAGGAACGACGACGGCGCAGCACATCAAAAACAATGTCACGGATTGCGGCCCGATCACCCGAACCGGCAAAGCGGTGAGCGCGGGCCCAGCTGGTCAAAGCCGGTTCCGCGACACCGCCGGAACAAATATCCTCCAGTATTTCGATCGCGGCGGCGATCCTGGCATTGGGTCTCAATCGACATATCCTTCCCGTGCGGCGCATCGCAACCAGGGCGCCAAGCCGCAACGACCGCGCGCGGAAAGTCCGCGGGTCACTCTACCCGTGCGGTACGACCGCTCATCCGATCCGATAGTTCGGCGACTCCCGCGTGATCTGAACGTCATGCACGTGGCTTTCCTTCAGCCCCGCGCCCGTGATCCGAACGAAAGTGCAGTTTTGCCGCATCTCATCCACGGTCGCGTTTCCGGTATAGCCCATCGCCGCGCGCAGCCCCCCGACGAGCTGGTGGACGACGGCGCTGGCACTGCCTTTGTAGGGGACCTGGCCTTCCACGCCCTCGGGCACCAGCTTGTCGGACGCAGCGTCCTTTTGAAAATACCGATCTGCGGAACCACGCGCCATGGCCCCCAGGCTGCCCATGCCGCGATAGCTCTTGAAGCTGCGCCCCTGATAGAGGATGACCTCGCCCGGGCTCTCGTCGGTGCCTGCGATCAGCGAGCCGACCATGGCACAATGCGCACCGGCGGCGATGGCCTTGGCGAAATCGCCGGAAAACTTAATGCCGCCATCGGCGATGACCGGCACACCGTCCGCGGCAGCGGCGCAATCCATGATCGCGGTCATCTGCGGAACGCCGACGCCCGCAACCATCCTGGTCGTGCAGATGGAACCGGGGCCGATACCCACCTTGATGCCATCGGCTCCGGCACCGATGAGGGCGCGCGTAGCCTCGGCGGTCGCGACGTTGCCCGCAATGACCTGCACCTGGTTCGAGGCAGCCTTGATCCGTTCAACCGCCTGCGCCACCGAGGCCGAGTGGCCATGCGCGGTATCGACGACGATGATGTCCACCCCCGCATCTATCAGCGCGAGCGACCGTTCGTGCCCCGCCTCGCCCACCGAACTTGCCGCGGCGACGCGAAGACGTCCCAGATCGTCCTTGCACGCCTGCGGGTTCAAAACCGCCTGCTCGCTGTCCTTCAGCGTCAGCAGGCCCGTCAGCCTTCCCTCCGCGTCGGTGACAAGCAGTTTTTCGATCCGGCGCGCTTTCATCAAGGATTTCGCGGCTTCGAGATCGGCCGGTTCGCGCAGCATCGCCAGGTTTTGCGAGGTCATCATTGCATGTACCGGCGTTTCATTGTCACGCGCGAAACGCATGTCACGGTTCGTCACAATGCCCAGTACGCGGCCGTCGGCATCGACGACCGGAAAGCCGGTGACGCGGTAACGCTCCTGCAAGAGCTTCGCGTCGGCGAGGGTCTGATCGGGGGACAGGGTGATCGGGTTGTAGACGATGCCGCTTTCAAAGCGCTTGACCTGCCGGACCTGGCTCGCCTGCTCCTGCGTGCCGAGGTTGCGGTGAATGACGCCGATGCCCCCCGCCTGCGCCATCGCGATCGCCATCCGCGCTTCGGTCACCGTATCCATGGCGGAACTCAGCAACGGAATATTCATGCGGATCGAGCGTGTCACATGCGTCGCCGTCTCGGCCGTCGAGGGCAGAACGCTCGACGCGGCGGGAACCAGCAGGACGTCGTCAAAGGTGAGGGCCTCACGAATTTCCATAGGTGTCTCCTTGGGGGGTCCGTTTGGCAGTTTGCTATTTCACGACCGCCGCGGAAAGAAAAGCCACGAATCGCCGCGCCCCCGCCCGTGCGAAGCGGCAACCGCCGCATGGCGCCGCCCGGTCGCCGGAACCCTGCGGAATTGACGCCGATTTATGCTTGGTCCCCCCGGCGGCGCCCGCTAGGGTCGCAGATAGCAAACCGTGTTTGCAAAAATGGGAGGAGACAAGAACATGAAAAAAGCGATCGCAACGACCGCATTGAGCGGCGCATTGATGGCCTTGGCAACACAGGGTATCGCGACCGAATGGAACGTATCGGTCTGGGGCAAACGGCGCGCCTTCACCGAACATGTCGAAAAGCTGGCAGAGCTCGTTGCCGAAAAGACGAATGGCGAGTTCACGATGAACGTCAGCTATGGCGGGCTGTCCAAGAACCGCGAAAATCTCGATGGCATCTCAATCGGGGCCTTCGAGATGGCGCAGTTCTGTGCCGGCTACCACCGCGACAAGAACCCCTCCATCACCGTGCTGGAATTGCCTTTTCTGGGGGTCGAGAACCTCAAGCAGGAGGTCGCGGTCAGCAACGCCGTCTACAATCATCCCGCCGTCCAGAAGGACCTGGGGCGCTGGAACGCCAAGCTGCTGATGACCTCGCCCATGCCGCAGTACAACATTGCGGGCACGGGCGAGCCGCGCGATGAATTGTCGGAATTCGACGGCATGCGCGTGCGCGCCACCGGCGGTATCGGCGAAGCCTTCGCGGCGGTCGGCGCGGTGCCCACATCGGTCACCGCGACGGAGGCTTACAATGCGATGGAATCGGGTGTGGTCGACACGGTCGCCTTTGCGCAACATGCGCATCTGTCCTTTCGCACCCTCGACATCGCGGACTGGTGGACCGCGAACCTCAATCCCGGCACGGTCAACTGCCCGGTCGTGGTCAATGTCGACGCCTATAACGACCTTCCCGAGGATCAGCGCCGCGCGCTCGACGAAAGCGTGCCGGAGTCGATCGACTATTACCTGGAAAATTACGGCAAGCTGCTCAAGAAATGGGATGAAGTGCTGGCCGAGAAAGGGGTCGAGAAAGTGATGGTCTCGGATGAGGAGATCGCAAAGTTCAAGAAGGTCGCCCAACCTATCCATGAACGGTGGATCAAGGAGATGACCGCGCAGGGGCTGCCCGCGCAAGAACTCTACGATCTGGTGCAGACCACGATCGCCGACAGCAAGAAGATGAACTGAGCGTTCGTCCCAGCACTGAAATCCGAACCCCGGCGCATTTTCCGGGGTTCTTTTTCAAGGGGTTACGACCTTGTCTTCAACTTCTTCCGTTCTGACGGACAGCTCCGCGCTGTCGCGTTTCGACCGTGGGTGGCTGCGGCTTGAACAGCTGATGAACCTGACCGCGGGCATTGTGCTCTTCGCTCTGGTTCTGCTGGCAGTTTATAACGTGCTTGGCCGCAAGATCCTGAACGCGCCCGTCCCCGGCTATGTCGACTGGACCGAGCAGTTCATGGCGACTTTCGCCTTTCTCGGCCTGGCCTATTGCCAGCGCGAAGGAGGGCATATCCGGATGGATATCCTCGTGGGCCAGCTGACCGGCCGTCCGCTCTGGCTGGCCGAATGGCTGTCGACGCTGTTCATGCTGGTGCTGACCTCCGCGCTGATCTACGGCACCTGGTTTCATTTCGCGCGGTCCTTCGACCTCGGCGCGCCACTCTGGTCGCGCGACAGTTCGATCGACATCGCGCTGCCGCTCTGGCCCGCCAAACTGCTCATCCCGATTTCGATGTCGGTGCTCTGGGTGCGTCTTGCGCTGCAACTGTGGGGTTTCGGACGCGCCTTTCGCCAGAATACCTCCCGCCCCGTGGCGGTTCCGCTGATCGAGGACCCTGCGACGCAGGCCAACAAGGAGGCCCACAGCGTGGAGGGTGCCGGTGGATAATCTGATCGACATGAAGGCGCTGCTGGAGGGCGTCAGCGTATTCAACCTGTCGATCTGGCTGTCCGCCTTCCTCATCGTGCTGGTGCTGATCGGCGTGCGCGTGGCCTTTGCGACGGCCTTTGTCGGGTTTCTGGGATTGAGCCTGTTTTTCATGCAAAAGCAGGGATTCGATCGCGGCCTGGTGACGGCGATGAAGCTGGCAGGCCAGGTTCCGCATTCAAAATCAACGACCTATGCGTTATCGCTAATCCCGACCTTCATCCTGATCGGCTATCTCGCATATTACGCGGGGCTGACGCGCAACCTCTTTGAGGCGGCCAAGCGCTGGGTGGGCTGGCTGCCGGGTGGGCTGGGCGTGGCGACGGTTTTCGCCACGGCAGGGTTCGCGGCGGTCTCGGGCGCTTCGGTGGCGACCTCGGCTGTTTTCGCGCGCATCGCGATCCCCGAAATGCTGGCCGTGGGTTACGACAAGCGTTTCGCGGCCGGCGTGGTCGCGGCCGGTGGCACACTGGCATCGCTCATCCCGCCCTCGGCGATCCTGGTGATCTATGCCATCATCGTGGAACAATCGGTGGGCAAGCTGCTGCTGGCCGGTTTCATCCCCGGCGCGGTGTCGGCGGTGATCTACGCGGGGCTGGTGATGGGGCTGGCGAAATGGCGCAAGACCCTTGGCCCGCCGGTCGGCGGCTTCACCTGGGCGGAGCGTTTCACGGTCCTGCCGGGCGCCGCCCCGATCCTGCTGGTGGTGTTCATCATCGTCTACTCGATCTATTTCGGCTGGGCGACCCCGACCGAGGCGGGGGCGCTCGGCGCTTTCGTCGTCTTCGTCATGGCGCTCTACAAGGGTATGCGCCTGCGCCAGCTCGGCGGCGCCCTGATGGAGGCCGCCAAGCTGACAGTGATGATCTTCACCATGATCTGGGGCGTTCTGATCTACGTGCGTTTTCTCGGGTTCGCCCAGCTGCCCAAAGCCTTCGCCGATTGGATCGTGGGGCTTGAACAACCCGCGATCCTCACCTTGCTGGCGATCCTCGGGGCCTATGTGATCCTCGGCATGTTCATGGACGCGATCGGCATGTTGATCCTGACCCTGCCCGTCACCTTTCCGGCGGTCATCGCGCTCAACGGCGGCGAAGGCATCAGTCGGGCCGATAGCGCGCTTGGCATGACCTCGGATGAGGCCGCGATCTGGTTCGGGATCATCGTGGTAAAGATGGCGGAGCTCTGTCTGATCACGCCCCCCATAGGGCTGAACTGCTTTGTCGTCGCGGGCGTTGCGCAGGACGCCAAGATGCCGATTTCGGTGCAGGACGTGTTTCGCGGCGCATCGCCGTTCTTCGTGGCCGACGTCGCGACGGTCGCGGTGTTGATCGCCTTTCCCGGCATCGTGCTGTGGCTGCCTAATCTGATGTAGCGGCGCGGAAGCCACCGCACGCGCCGACTGCGACCCATAAAAAAAACCCCGTCTCGCGACGGGGTTTTTCTTTGGCGGAGCCCGTCTCAGGCCGAGCGCGGCTCAGCCTGCGATCAGCGGCTCAGCGACCACCAGCCGCGGCGCCTGGGTTTGTCCTCCTCTTCGGCGGCCTCCGCATCGCCCGGTTGCGGCACGTCTTCCGCGTCAGCTTCCGGCGCATCCGCCTGCATCGCGGGCACTTCCTGCGGGCCCGAGGGCGGCAGGTCGGGCTCGCTCGGCACGGGATGCTCGACCGGCACCGGCTCGGGGTTGATGTCGGGACCGGGCACGGGCACTTCCTGCGGCTGCGGCGCGGGGGGGACCTCATCGGGCGCGGGCTGCGGCGGAAGCCCGCCGGTATCCTCGTCGCCGACCACGCTCAGCACCGGTTCCTGGACCCTCGGGGTTTCGGCAGCATCCGGGAGGGTGGCTTCCGCCACGGCGGTTTCGGCCATTTCAGGCTCCTTCTTCTTGCGCGGCGCGCGCTTTCGGGGGGCGCGTTTGGGCTTTTCGGCGGCGGCATCGGCAGGCTGTGCAGCTCTGGATTGTCCCGCCGCATCCGCGCTCTCGGCCTCGCCTTGCTTGTCAGCGTCCGTCCCCGCGTCAGGCGCGGTTTCGGCACCGCTGTCGGGCGTCTTCTTGCGCGAGCGGCGAACGGTTTTCTTCTTCGCGGGTTTCTCGGCCGGCGTGTCCGCGGCAGCCTCTGCCTGCGCGGGGCCTTCGGCTTCGGCGGCAGCCTCTGCCTGCGCGGGTTCTTCGGCTTCGGCGGCGGTGTCTTCGCGCGCTGACTTGCTGTCCGCGGCCGCGGCTCGGCGCTTGCCGCCCTGCGCATCCTCCTGCGCCTCTTCGCCATTGGCCTCGAGCGTGTCAGATTCGTTCTCGCCTTCGCCTTCGCCCTTTCCTCCACGGCGGCGGCGGCGGCGGCGGCGGCGCTTCTTGGGCTGCCCCTCATCGTCGGCCTGCGCTTCGGGAACGGCTGCTGCGGCCGAAGGCTCCTCCACCTCTTCCTCGATCTCGGGCAGGTTGGTCATATCGACCGAGATGACCGGCGCCACGACCTCGGGAACCGCCCGTGTCGCGGTCTTGAACTTCTCGATGTTGAAGTCCGGGCTGACGAGGAAGGGATCAGCCTCCATCCGGATCGACAGGCCATAGCGCGCCTCGATCATCGCCACATGCTCGCGCTTCTGGTTCATGATGAAATTGACGATGCCCACGGGCGCCTTGACCAGCACCTCGCGTGAACGGCGGCGCACGCCCTCCTCTTCCAGCTGGCGCAGGATCGACAGCGCCAGGCTGTCGTCGGAGCGGATCAGCCCCGTGCCGTGGCAGGCCGGGCACGGCTGGGTCGTGGCCTCCAGCATGCCGGGGCGCAGGCGCTGGCGCGACATTTCCATCAGGCCGAAGCCGGAAATACGGCCGACCTGGATGCGCGCGCGGTCGGTCTTGAGCTTCTCCTTGAAGCGTTTTTCGACGGCGGCGTTGTTCTTGCGCTCGTCCATGTCGATGAAGTCGATGACGATCAGCCCCGCCAGATCGCGCAGCCGCAGCTGGCGGGCGACCTCTTCGGCGGCTTCGAGGTTGGTCTTGGTCGCCGTATCTTCGATCGAGCCCTCCTTGGTGGCCCGGCCCGAATTCACGTCGATTGCCACCAGCGCCTCGGTGACGCCGATGACGATGTAGCCGCCGGATTTCAGCTGGACCGTCGGGTTGAACATGCCCGCCAGATAGCTTTCCACCTGATAGCGCGCGAACAGCGGCATGGGTTCGTTATAGTGCTTCACGTTCTTGGCGTGGGACGGCATGAGCATCTTCATGAAGTCCTTGGCCACGCGGTAGCCATGCTCGCCCTCGACAAAGACCTCGTCGATATCGCGGTTGTAGAGGTCGCGGATCGACCGCTTGATCAGGTTGCCCTCTTCGTAGATCGGCGCGGGGGCGATGGATTTCAGCGTCAGCTCGCGGATCTGTTCCCACAGGCGCAGCAGGTATTCATAGTCGCGGCGAATCTCGGATTTGGTGCGCTGCGCGCCGGCGGTGCGGATGATCAGGCCCGCGCCGTCCGGCACGTCGATCTCATTCGCGATGGTCTTGAGCTTCTTGCGGTCGGCCGCATTGGTGATCTTGCGACTGATACCGCCGCCGCGCGCCGTGTTGGGCATCAGCACGCAATAGCGCCCGGCCAGCGACAGATAGGTCGTCAACGCGGCGCCCTTGTTGCCGCGTTCTTCCTTCACGACCTGAACCAGCAGGATCTGGCGGACCTTGATGACTTCCTGGATCTTGTATTTCTTGGGGCGAACCTTGCGCGGCTGGCGAATTTCCTCGGTCACGTCCTCATCGGCGATGGATTCGATATCCTTGTCGCGATCGGCGGCGTCCTCGGCATCGTCGTCGGCCTCATGATCGTCAGGATCCTCATGCGCCCCGTTCCGGGCGCCCTCGTCCACGCGGTCTGTCCGATCACCGTCGGCCCGGGCGTCGGCATCCGCGATGGCGGGCGCCTCGGTCGTCTTGCCTGCGTCCGGCGCGGCATCGCCCTCCAGATCGATGACATCCATGCCGGCAATCGCGGGCGTATCCGTTCCGCCGTCTTGGCGAGCCTCGTCCGCACCCGCATCCGGGCCCGCGTCGCGCGTGACGACGGCATCGTCGGATTGCGCGTCCTGCGCGCGGGACTTGCCGCGCGACCGGCTGCTGCGCCGCTTGCCGCCGAGATCTTCGTCGTCCTCGTCGAGCTTCTTGGCGTAGGCGCGCTCTTCCTCCAGCAGCGCCTGACGATCGGCGACCGGAATCTGGTAATAGTCGGGATGCACCTCGGAAAAGGCGAGGAACCCATGGCGGTTGCCGCCGTAATCCACGAAGGCCGCCTGAAGCGACGGTTCGACCCGCGTTACCTTGGCGAGGTATATATTGCCGGCAAGCTGGCGTTTGTTCAGCGATTCAAAATCGAACTCTTCGACTTTATTTCCGTCCACCACCACAACGCGGGTTTCTTCCGCGTGCGTGGCGTCGATCAACATTTTCTTTGGCATTTGCACTCTTTGCACCGCGGCGTCGGCCTGCCCTGGGGGCAAGGCACCGATCTGGCCGGGGGTGTCTGGTTAAGGCGTGGACGCCGCCAATCGCGCAGCCTGCGACCGGCAGTGACTGCCCATCGCCTGTGCTGGATTGTCTGATGCGTCGCATCGCAATTTTTCTCCGATGCCGCCGGGGGCATCTGTTTCAAGGCCCGCATCACAACGTAGACAGGCATTCGGTGACCATCACAGGTCAATCGGTCTGTTCGGGATGACTAAGGCGTCTGGCCTTCGGCGATACAGGAACAGGTAAACTTATCGCGGACGCCCCCACGGGACAGTCTCGCGCCCTGCGACCATAGCGGTGCACGGCAGTGAAAGACAAACGGTTTTTATACCCCCGCCCTGCCGACGCACATTCGCGACATCTTCGCACCGCTTCGGGAAGGGCCACAACATGCTGTATCGCGGGCCGCGTCTGCGCCCTTGGCGGCGGCCATGCCCATGCAGGTGCGCATCGCAGGTCGGCAATTTTCGGAAAACTCCGCCCCACCCTCGCCTGCGGCAACAAACAGCAATATTACCGTGCCGGTGCGACATATTATTCACGATATTGCCTGTTGACGCCTCCGAAGCACAATTTTAATGTCCGCTTCGACGCACGGGAGGCTTCGAGATGCACGGCATTCTAGTAGTGGTGGGGATTTGGCGCATGGGCCGGTGACGGCAGACCAGATGGTTGACCCGTGCGCCCCCGTTCCAGCGGGGGTTTTTTATTGCCGAAATCGGCGAAGAATCAGGCGGACAAGTGAGGGATGACAGCGATGGAGAGCGGATCATGACAGGTCAGATGACGGGCGCCCAGATGGTGGTTCAGGCCCTGCGCGATCAGGGTGTGGACACGATATTCGGGTATCCGGGCGGCGCTGTGCTACCGATCTACGATGCCATCTTTCAGCAAAACGACATCCGCCACATACTGGTGCGCCACGAACAGGGCGCGGTGCATGCGGCCGAAGGTTATGCGCGCTCCACCGGCAAGCCGGGGGTGGTGCTGGTCACCTCCGGGCCCGGCGCGACCAATGCGGTCACCGGGCTGACCGACGCGCTGATGGATTCGATCCCGATCGTCGTTCTGACGGGCCAGGTGCCCACCTTCATGATCGGCAACGACGCCTTCCAGGAGGCCGATACCGTCGGCATCACCCGCCCCTGCACCAAGCACAACTGGCTGGTCAAGGAGACCGAAAAGCTCTCCGCGACGATCCATCAGGCCTTTCACGTCGCCACCCAGGGCCGCCCCGGCCCGGTTCTGGTCGACATCCCCAAGGACGTGCAATTCGCCAAGGGCGGGTACACCCCGAAGGCCGAGGCCTCGATCGGCCATTATCAACCCCGGGTCAAAGGCGATCTGGCCGCGATCACCGAACTGGTGGAATTGATGGAAACCGCCAAGCGGCCGGTGTTCTACACCGGCGGCGGCGTCATCAATTCCGGCCCCGCCGCCAGCAAGCTGCTGCGCGAGCTGGCCGAGGCGACGGGTTTTCCGCTGACCTCCACGCTGATGGGGCTGGGCGCCTATCCGGCGTCGGGCGACAAATGGCTGGGAATGCTGGGGATGCACGGTCTTTACGAGGCCAACCTGGCCATGCACGGCTGCGATCTGATGATCAACATCGGCGCGCGGTTCGACGACCGGATCACCGGGCGCGTCGACGATTTCAGCCCGAAATCCAAGAAGGCGCATATCGACATCGACCCCGCCTCGATCAACAAGGTCATCCGTACCGACATCGCGATCCTGGGCGACATCGCCCATGTGCTGGAGGATCTGCTTCAGGTCTGGACGGCGCGCGGCCGCAAGACCAACAGCGAGGCGCTGTCGAAGTGGTGGGCGCAGATCGAGGAGTGGAAGAAGACCCGCTGCCTGGATTTCAACCCCGCCGAGAAAACCATCAAGCCCCAGCACGCCCTGTCGCGGCTGGAAGCGCTGACCAAGTCGCACGACCGCTACATCTGCACCGAGGTCGGCCAGCATCAGATGTGGGCCGCGCAATACCTGGGGTTCGAGGCGCCCAACCGCTGGATGACCTCGGGGGGCCTGGGCACGATGGGCTATGGGTTTCCGGCCTCGATCGGCGTTCAGGTCGCGCATCCCGACGCGCTGGTCATCAATGTCGCGGGCGAAGCCTCATGGTTGATGAACATGCAGGAAATGGGCACCGCCGTGCAGTACCGGCTGCCCGTCAAGCAGTTCATCCTCAACAACGAACGTCTGGGCATGGTGCGCCAGTGGCAGGAGCTTCTGCACGAGGAACGCTATTCCCACAGCTGGTCCGAGGCCCTGCCCGATTTCGTCAAGCTGGCCGACGCCTTCGGCGCCAAGGTCATCCTGTGCAGCGACCCGGCCGATCTGGACGACGCGATCATGGAGATGATCAACCACGACGGCCCGGTGATTTTCGACTGCCTGGTAGAAAAACATGAAAACTGCTTCCCGATGATCCCCTCGGGCGCGGCGCATAACCAGATGATCATGGGCGAGCATGTGGACATGCGCAACGCCGTCGCATCCAAGGGCGCGGTGCTGGTGTGATGCCCCCCGCCGCCGACCCGGCCGCGAATGCCTGCGCGGCCGGTCACTCGAAACGCTCAAGGAAAGAAAGACGCTGATGTCGGCACTCAAGATCAAGAAGGGCACGTCCAAGCATTCGGCCTACGACCTGCGCTCCACCTATGGCGACACGCAGGAGACGCATACGCTGGCCGTGATCGTCGACAACGAAGCGGGCGTGCTGGCGCGGGTCATCGGCCTGTTTTCGGGGCGCGGCTACAACATCGACAGCCTGACCGTCGCGGAGGTCGACCACGAAGGGCGCAGATCGCGCATCACCGTGGTCACCACCGGCACGCCTCAGGTGATCGAGCAGATAAAGGCGCAGCTGGGTCGCATCGTGCCCGTGTACGAGGTGCACGACCTGACCGTCGAAGGCCCCGCCGTCCAGCGTGAACTGGCGCTTTTCAAGGTCGTGGGCAGCGGCGACAAGCGCGTCGAGGCGCTGCGCCTTGCCGATATCTTCCGCGCCAATGTGGTGGATTCGACGCTCGGCTCCTTCGTGTTCGAACTGACCGGCATGTCCGAAAAGATCGACGCCTTCGCCGATCTGATGCGCCCGCTGGGCCTGCAAGAGGTCGCGCGCACCGGCGTGGCCGCAATGGCCCGCGGCCACTGAGCGGGCGCGCCCCCGCCCTCGGCGGGATGCCGGGGGCAATGGGACCAGTCGCCCGATTGCGGCAAACGCGATAAATTCCGAACGCGCGGATTGCCCCGATTCTGCAAATGTTTTCCCGCCGAGACACTCCGCCGATAGCCATTGGATACGGCCGCAATTCGCGACATTCAACCGGCGCGTGAATGCACTTTGTCGGGTAACTACTTCTCAATTCCGGTAATAGGTGATAATGCGACAGCCAGAATCAACTTCCACTCTGGAAAAGATTGCAGGAAATAAACCAATGACCAATATCGATCTCGACGCGCTCGACCTGAAAGAGCTGAAGAAACTTCGGACCAACGTGAACAATGCCATCGAAAACTTCGAAGAACGCAAACGTCAGGACGCATTGGTTGCGCTGGAAGCGAAAGCGCGCGAAATGGGCTTTTCCCTTTCCGAACTGACCAGCAGCGGCTCGAAGAAGTCCAAAGCCGTGAGCCCGCCGAAATACCGGCACCCCGAAAACCCCTCGTTGACCTGGAGCGGCCGCGGACGGCAACCGGGCTGGATCAAGGACGCCGTTGCAAACGGCCAGTCGATGGATGACTTTCTGATCAAGGGCTGAGGCCCCGGCGCGCCCTCCGGCGGCACGTCGGCAATTCCAAAGCAAAAAGCGCGGATCATTCCGCGCTTTTTTATTGGTCGCTTCTGCCGGGGGCTCAGCCGATGCCCCGGCCGGGTTCTCGGCGGGTCAGAGGATATTCGTCAACATCCGGTCGAGGCGCGTATCCCGGCGATAAGCGATCCGTACAATCACCGCCGCCAAAGCGCCGGTCACGGCACCGCCCAGCACATCGCCGAAATAATGGATGCCGATGAAGACCCGCGAAAAGGCGATCAGGATGGCCGCGGCGCCGAACCATATCGCGCGGTAACGCATTCGCGCCAAAAGGAAGATGACGGCGATCGCAAAACCCGCCGTGGCATGATCGGAGGGAAAAGACGGATCGGCGCTGGGTGCAATTATCAGATTTGTCAGATCGACCAGATAGGGACGCGTGCGCGTCACGAACAGCAGGATTATCTGATTAATTCCGAGCCCCAAAAAAAAGGCGAACCCCGCCGATACCAGCGTATGGCGCAATGCGGCGCGCTCGGTCCCCGCCCACCATTGCAGGGCCACGGCCAAAACCATGATCGGAATGCCCCACGCGGATACCGCGATCATCAGCCCGTCCAGAATTCCCCAACGTCCTGCCAATCCATTGATGAGCAGGGTCAATGACGCATCCGCGTGCCACATCAGCGCAACCTTTCGCCAGTTTTTTTCATCGCCATACACACGCGCGAAAGAACACACCAGCGGATCGCGCCTTTGCCGTCACGAAAAAGAAAAAGGCGGGGCATATAGCCCCGCCAGTTTCGTCAATCAGGCTCATGCTTTCACCGCCCGTTTGCTTTTTGCCTGCGGCCTGACCGACGTCAAGGACGAGCGCACCCGCCCCGGAACTTGTTGCGTGCACAAAGGGCGGTCGCCTGTCCGCGACCGCCCCCGCCTCAGCTACACCCGCTCGTCCCGCCGCAGGTGTTGCATTTCATGCA
>NZ_JBRBUA010000064.1:0-32066 GCF_052826345.1 Brevirhabdus sp.
GAAAAGGCGACGCAGTTCATCGTGAACCACCCCGACGAAAGCTTTGAGATCTTTTCCGCCACCGCGCCGGAATTGCAGGATGAGCTGAACAAGCGCGCCTGGGCCGACACGATCACCCGTTTCGCGCTGCGCCCGGCCGCCATGGATCAGGGCCGCTACGCCCGGTTCGAGGCCTTCCTGCTGGACGCGGGGCTGGTGCCCTCGGCCAATCCGGTCAGCGACATCGCCGTGGACGTGACCGCGCAATGACGCAGGGCGCGGATTATGGCGCCAGCTTCGCCTCGTGGCGGGCTGGCGCGGGTGAGGTCTGGCGGGATTATACCCGCCATGCCTTCGTGCGCGATCTGGGCACGGGCACCCTGCCCCGCGCGTCCTTTCTGCATTATCTGATCCAGGATTACGTCTACCTCGTACATTTTTCCCGCGCCTGGGCGCTGGCGGTGGTCAAATCCGCGACGCTTGACGAAATGCAGGCCTGCGCGGCAACCGTCGATGCGCTGGTGAACCGCGAAATGTCGCTGCACGTCACCACTTGCGCCGCGGAAGGCATCACCGAACAGGCACTGTTCGATGCTGCCGAAGAAGACGAGAACCTCGCCTATACCCGCTATGTGATGGATGCGGGGCTGTCAGGCGATTTCCTGGATCTGATGGCCGCGCTGGCGCCCTGCGTCATGGGCTACGGCGAAATCGGCCTGTGGCTGAAGGACACCGCCCACCCCGCCACCCCCTACGGCGACTGGATCGCCACCTATGCCTCCGACGACTATCAGACCGTCTGCAGGAACGTGGGCGCGCTGATCGACGCGGCCGTCGCCCGCAGGCTGGGCGGCGATCCTCAGTCGGTGCCGCGCTGGCAGACGCTGCAAACCCGGTTCAGCAAGGCCACCGCGCTGGAGGTCGGATTCTGGAACATGGGCCTGCGCGGCGGGGCGGAACCGGCGCAGCGATGATGCAGCCACCCGCCATCCGGCTGGAGGGCCGCCACGACATCGACGGCACCCGCCTGTTCGGCCCGCTGGCCATCGACCTGCCCGCCGCGCGCTGGAGCTGCCTGCTGGGGCCGTCGGGGGTGGGCAAATCCACCGTGCTGCGGCTGATCCTGGGGCTGGACACCGGGGGCACCTTTGCGGGGGCGATCACCGCCTCGGACGGCGCGCCGCTGGCGGACCGGGTCAGCTATATGGCACAGTCCGATCTGCTGCTGCCCTGGCTGTCGGTGCGCGAGAACATCCTGCTGGGCGCGCGGCTGCGCGGCCAGCGCCCCGATGCCGCACGCGCCGCGGATCTGCTGGGCAGGATCGGGCTGACGGACCAGGCCGCGCGCAAACCGTCCGAGCTGTCGGGCGGGATGCGTCAGCGCGTGGCGCTGGCCCGCACCCTGATGGAGGATCGCCCCGTCGTCATGCTGGATGAGCCGTTTTCCGCGCTGGACGCGGGCAAGCGCGCCGACATGCAGGAACTGGCGGCAGAGCTGCTGGTCGGGCGCACCGTGCTGATGGTCACCCACGACCCCGCCGAGGCCAGCCGACTGGGCCATCAGATCCTGGTGATGTCGCGCGATGAGGTGATCCGCTGGCAAACCCCAGACAGCCCGCCGATCCGCCCGATAGGCGACACGCAGACCTCGGCCTGCGAAGCCGCGCTTCTGGCACATCTGAGAAGGGCCGCGGCATGAAACTGTTCGACACGCTCGTGACCATCGCGCTCGGGCTGCTGATCTGGCAGGGCGTCGTCTGGGCGACGCAGGTGCCGCATTTCATCCTGCCCTCGCCGCTGCGGGTGGCCGATGCGGCCTGGGTCAATCGCCTATCGATCTGGAACAACGCGCTTGTCACCGTGTCCGAGGTGCTGCTGGGTCTGCTGATCGGCACCCTGCTGGGGGCGATCACCGCGATCGGGCTGGCGCTGTCGCCGCTCGCACGCCGCATGTTCATGCCCGCGCTGGTCTTCACCCAGGCGATCCCGGTCTTTGCGCTGGCGCCACTGCTGACGCTTTGGCTGGGCTATGGCATCGTGTCCAAGATCGCGATGGCGGTGCTGATCATCTACTTTCCCGTCACCTCGGCCTTTCTGGACGGGATCATGCGGGTGCCGCAGGGGTTTCTGGACCTCGCCCGCACGATGCGCGCGACACCCGTGCAGGTCATGCTGCGCATCCGCATTCCCGCCGCGCTGCCCGCGCTGGGATCGGGGCTGCGGCTGGCGGCGGTCTATGCGCCGATCGGGGCGGTGATCGGCGAATGGGTCGGGGCCTCCAAGGGGTTGGGCTATCTGATGCTGCTGGCCAACGGGCGCGCCAAGATCGACCTGATGTTCGCAAGCCTCTTCGTGCTGGCGGTGTTCACCGTGCTGCTGCACTGGTCGGTGGGTCGCCTGGCCAATTGGCTGGACCGGCTGGCACGGCCCGACGCAGCCTGAGCTGCGCGCTGGCGCACATTGACCGCACGCCGCCGCCGCCCCAGATCCAATGAAAGCCAGCAGGAGCGCCGCGCATGAAATTTTCCATCCTCGATCTGGCCCCCGTTCCCGAGGGAGCAGAAACCGCGACCGCCATTGCGAATTCCGTCGATCTGGCGCAGCATGCGGAAAACTGGGGCTATCATCGCTATTGGCTGGCCGAACACCATGCCATGCCCGGGATCGCCAGCGCGGCGACATCCGTGCTGATCGGCCATATCGCGGGCGCCACGCGGCGCATCCGGGTCGGCGCAGGCGGCATCATGCTGCCCAATCACGCGCCGCTGACCATCGCCGAGCAGTTCGGCACCCTGGCCACCATCTATCCCGACCGCATCGATCTGGGCCTTGGCCGCGCGCCGGGCGGCGACATGGCGGTGGCGCGCGCGCTGCGCCGGTCGCTCGACTCCGGCGACGGCTTTCCCGCCGACGTGCAGGAGCTGATCGGCTATTTCGGCGCGCCGCGCCCCGACGCCGCCGTGCGCGCCCACCCCGGCGAGGGCACGAACGTGCCGGTCTGGATTCTGGGCTCGTCGCTTTACGGCGCGCAGCTGGCGGCGCATTTCGGCCTGCCCTACGCCTTTGCCTCGCATTTCGCGCCCGCGGCCCTGGATCAGGCGGTCGAGGTCTATCGCCGCGATTTCAAACCCTCGCCGCATCTGGACCGGCCCCGGTTCATGCTGGCCGCCAACGTCTTCGCCGCCGACAGCCACGCCGAGGCGATGCGCCTGCGCACCACGATGCAGCTGGCCTTCGCGCGGTTGCGCATGGGCCGCCCCGGCAAGCTGCCGCGCCCGGTGGATGACATCGACGCCGAAATCGGCCCGGCGTATCGCGCGGGCGTGGATGAGGCGCTGCGCATCTCCGCCGTCGGCACGGCCGCGCAGGTGCAGCGCGACCTCGCCGCGCTGATCGCGCGCCACGCCCCGGACGAGCTGATCCTGACCGGCCAGATCCACGATCACGCCGCGCGCCTGCGCTCCTTCGAGATCGCGGCAGAGGTCTGCGCGGATCTGCGCGCCGCCGCCTGATCGCCCTTCCCGCGGAGCTTGCCGCTTGTGGAAGGGCGCAGGGGGCTGCTAGCCTTTGCCCGTAACCAGTTTGTCGTGTGGCACATGCCCCCTTTTCGTCGTTTTCCCATCCTTCTTGTGATGCTTTGGCTGTCGGCGCTGCCCGCCGCGGCGCAAGGCAGCGCGACCGCGCCCGGAAATTCGGCGCGCCCGCTGGCGCGGCCCGCCGATCTGAAACCACCCGCGGCGCGGCTTCAGACGCCGGAACAGCGCTGCACCGGGGATGGCGCGCTGTGCATCACGCTCGACAGCTATATCCCCGATGTCTGCCGCACGATCGAGACGGTGGCCGCGCAGAACAAGCTCGACCCGCATTTCCTGACCCGGCTGGTCTGGAAGGAAAGCCTGTTCGACCCCGGCGCGGTCAGCCCGGCGGGCGCGCTGGGGATCGCCCAATTCATGCCGGGCACGGCGCTGCTGCGCGGGCTGGACGATCCGTTCAACCCCGCCAAGGCGCTCTCGGCCTCGGCCAAATATCTGGCGGAGCTGAGCGCGCTTTACGGCAATCTGGGTCTTGCGGCGGCGGCCTATAACGCGGGCGAGAAACGCGTGGCGAGCTTTATCGCGGGCGAGCGTCAGCTGCCGCGTGAAACCCGCGACTATGTGCGCGCGATCACCGGGCGGTCCGGGCTGGACTGGCGCGATGCGCCGCCCAAGACGGTGGATCTGACGCTGGATGCCAAGCTGTCGTTCCACGACGCCTGCGTCAGCCGCGCCGCCAAACGCAGCCTGCGCGAATTCAAGACCGCAGCCCCGCTTGTCGCCCCGCCCCCCGTGGCGCGCTGGGGAGTGATCGTCTCGGCCAATCCCAAACGCGCCGTGGCCGAGGAGGCCTTTGCCCGCCAGCGCAGGCGCGTAGGCTCGGTCCTGACGGGGCGCAGCCCCACGATCACACGCAAATCCATCCCCGGCACCGCGCGGCGCAGCTATACCGCGCAGGTCGGCTATGACACCCGCGCACAAGCGGAGGCGTTCTGCAACAAGCTGCGCCGCGCGGGCGGCAGCTGCATGGTGCTGAAGAACTGAAGCGCTATGCGGCCTACGCGGGGGCGCGCCCCCGTACCCCCGGAGTATTTGCGCCAAGAAGAAGCCTCACCCCCGGAGGAGCCTGCCCGATCACTCGGCCGCGCGGCGCGCCCGCTGCAACACGGCCTGTCGTTGCCGTTCGCGGAACCGCGTGCGGTCCCGTTCGTCGTATTCATCGACGCAGGCCGCGCATTGCACGCCGTCTTCCCAATACGGGTGGGCGCGGTCATCCGGACCGGCGGGGCGTCCGCAGGCGTGGCAGAGCGTGTAGTCGCCCTGCACCACCCCGTGACGAACCGAAACGCGTTTGTCGAAGACGTAGCAATCGCCACGCCAGAGGCTGGTCGGCTCGGGCACGTCCTCGAGATACCTGAGGATGCCGCCATCGAGGTGAAACACCTCCTCCACCCCCTGGCCGCGCAGGTAGCTGGTGGATTTTTCGCAACGGATGCCGCCGGTGCAGAACATGGCGATACGCTTGCCCGCGAAACGTTCGGCGTTTTCCGCCCACCAGTCGGGGAATTCGCCGAAGCTGCGGGTGCCGGGGTTTATCGCCCCTTTGAAACTGCCCAGCGCGACCTCGTAGTCGTTGCGGGTATCGATGACCACGACATCCTCGGCCGAGATCAGCGCGTTCCATTCGGCGGGCGGGACATAGTGGCCCACGGCGGCGGTCGGGTCCACGTCGGGCTGGTGCATCGTGACGATTTCGCGCTTCAGCCGAACCTTCATCCGGTTGAAGGGCAGCTCGGCGGCGTGACTTTCCTTAACGTCAAGCCGCGCGCAGCCGGGCAGCCCCCGAATATGCGCGAGCACCTGCGCGATACCGGCGCGCGATCCCGCGATGGTGCCGTTGATCCCCTCAGGCGCCAGCAGGATCGACCCGCGCACGCCCGCATCGTCGCAAACCCGCCGCAGCGGGTCGCGCAGCGCTTCGGGATCGTCGAAGCGGGCAAAGCGGTAAAGGGCGGCAACGGTGAACATGCGCGCGATTTAAGCCCGCCGCGCGCGCGGGGCAAGACCCCGTCGCGGTTGACTCGGGCGATCCCGCGCGCATAGCTCTGGCCCGCGGCTCGACCGGATCGAAAGGACATGCCATGCGCCCAGACAACGAAGCCCTGATCGTGATCGACGTACAGAATGATTTCTGCCCCGGCGGCGCGCTGGCGGTGGCCGATGGCGCGGCGGTGGTGGCGCCGGTCAATGACATGCTCGACGACTTCGCCGTGCGGGTGCTGACCCAGGACTGGCATCCGGCGGCGCATTCATCCTTTGCCTCGCGCCATCCCGGCAAGACGCCCTTCGAGGTGATCGAGATGCCCTATGGCCCGCAGGTGCTCTGGCCCGATCACTGCGTGCAGGCCACGGGCGGCGCCGCACTGCACCCCGATCTGCGCGTGGACCGGGCCGACATGATCCTGCGCAAGGGATTCCGCGCCGCGATCGACAGCTATTCCGCGTTCTTCGAGAACGACCACACCACCCCCACGGGGCTGGAGGGGTATCTGCGCAGCCGTGGCGTCGACCGGGTGACGCTGGTGGGGCTCGCCACGGATTTCTGTGTGCATTATTCTGCTCTGGATGCGGCGCGGCTGGGGTTCGGCACCACCGTCCATCTGCCCGCCTGCCGTGCCATCGACCTCGACGGATCGCTTGATCACGCCCACGCCGCGATGCAGGCTGCGGGTGTGGTACTGAGGGAATAGCGCACGTGGATATCGCCAGCCGGGTCTACAATCACAAATGGAAGATCGACCCGATCATCCGGTCGCTGATCGACACCGATTTCTACAAGCTGCTGATGTGCCAGTCGGTGTTTCGCAACAAGCCCGACACGCAGGTCACATTCTCGCTGATCAACCGCACGAAGTCGATCCGGCTGGCCGACCTGGTGGATGAGGGGGAGCTGCGCGAACAGCTCGACCACATCCGGTCGCTGTCGCTGAGCCGCGGCGAATCCACCTGGCTGCGCGGCAATACCTTCTACGGCAAGCGTCAGATGTTCCGCCCCGATTTCATGGAATGGTTCGAGGGGCTGCGCCTGCCCGCCTATCACCTGGAAAAGCGCGACGGCCAGTTCGAGCTGACGTTCGAGGGCCGCTGGCCCGAGGTCATGTTGTGGGAGATTCCCGCGCTTGCCGTGCTGATGGAGCTGCGCTCGCGCGCGGTGCTCAAGGACATGGGCAAGTTCGAGCTTCAGGTGCTCTATGCCCGCGCGATGACCAAGCTGTGGGAAAAGGTCGAAGGGCTGCGCGCCGTGCCCGATCTGCGGCTGGCCGATTTCGGCACCCGCAGGCGCCATTCCTTCCTGTGGCAGGACTGGTGCGTCCAGGCCATGCTGGAGGGGCTGGGCGAGAAATTCGTGGGCACCTCGAACTGCCTGATCGCCATGCGCCGCGAGGTGGAGGCCATCGGCACCAACGCGCATGAGCTGCCGATGGTCTATTCCGCCCTGGCCGAAACCGATGCCCAGCTGCGCCAGGCCCCCTATGAGGTTCTCGCCGACTGGCATGAGGAACACGACGGCAACCTGCGCATCATTCTGCCCGATACCTACGGCACGCAGGAATTTCTGGCCGGCGCACCCGACTGGCTGGCAGGCTGGACCGGCATCCGCATCGACAGCGGCGACCCGGCGGAAGGCGCGGAAACCGCGATCGCCTGGTGGAAAAGCCGCGGCGAGGACCCGCGCGGCAAGCTGGTGATCTTCTCCGACGGGCTCGACGTGGACAGGATCGAACAGTTGCAACGCCAGTTCTCCGGCCGGGTGCGCGTCTCCTTCGGCTGGGGCACGCTGCTGACCAACGACTTCCGCGGGCTGGTGCCGAACGACGGGCTCGCCCCTTTCAGCCTGGTCTGCAAGGCCGTCTGCGCCAATGGCCGCCCCACCGTCAAGCTCAGCGACAATCCCCTCAAGGCGATGGGCCCCGCCGATGAAATCGCGCGCTACGCCCGCGTCTTCCGGCTCGGGGCGCAGCAGGAATACGAGGTGCTGGTCTGAGCCGGCTTCTTCTGGTCGAAAATATCCTCGCCGAAGGCCCGCGCGCGGCAGGCCGAGAGCGCAGGCGCGGATCGCTCAGGCGCCGTCACCCGCCAGGAACCGCTCAGCCGCCAGCCGCGCACGGGCCAGGTAGGGCCCTGCCCCAGGGTCGTCGGCGGCCATGCGCGGCATGGTCCAGCCCAGTGACGCGCAGGCGCGCAGGGCCGCGAACAGCGGCAGCAGGGTCAGGTCGCGCGCGCTCAGCGGCCGCAGGGACGCATACCCCGCCACCAGCGCCCCGCGCAGATCGTCGTAGTCGGGATCGCCGAGGCTCTGGCTGACGGCGACCGCCAGATCGTAAAGGCGATACCCGTAGCCGCTGTCGTCATAATCGATCAGCACCAGTCCCCGCGCGGTGCGAAACACGTTCTCGCGCAGGGCGTCGGCGTGGATCAGGCCGCAGTCGAGGTAGGGGTGGGCGGCCAGCACCTCGTCCGCCCGTGCCCGCGCCCGCGCAAGCAGACCGCGTTCCGCCGCCGTCAGGGCGGGATGATCCCAGAACCGCCCCCACGCCGGATCGGGGCCGACCAGCGCGGCACGGTCCCAGGGCGGCCGGGTGAAGTCCTCGGGCAAGCTCATCGCATCGGTTGCGGAATGCACTTGCGCCAGAGCCCGCCCCAGCGCGTGAAAGATGTCGCGCCGCTGGTCGGCCGTCCCGCTGAGCGGGGTGTCCCCCGCGCCGATCGGCGCGCCGTCGATCCAGGCGATGACGGTGGCCAGCTGCGCGCCGCCGACGGTCACGACCAGGCTGCCGTCGCGCGCGGGCAAGGGGCGCGGCGCGGGCACGCCCGCCTCGGCCAGCGCGGCGCACCATTGCAACTCGGACCGGATCTCCGCCCTGTTGCGATACCCCGGGCGGTGCAGGCGCAGCACGCAGCGCGTGCCGTCGCGCAACCCTGCCTCGAAGACCGCGTTCTCGCGCTGATTGATCAGCCGCAGCGTGTCGGGCGCGCCGTCCCAGGCGCTGAACGCCTCGCGCGCCAGGGCCGGGACGCTCATGCAGGCATCGCCGCCAGCGCGTCCTCCAGCGTGTCGATCGCCTGATCCGCGTGGGCGCGCGAAAAGCTCATCGGCGGGCGCATTTTCAGCACGTTGTTGTGTCGCCCGACGCGGTTCAGCAGCACGCCGCGGCGGCGCATCTCCTCGACCAGGGCGGCGGTGAAATCGCCGGCGGGGGCGCCGTCTGGCTCGCGGAATTCCGCCCCGAAGAACAGCCCGTATCCCCGCGCCTGCACCATCCGGGGATGCTCCAGCGCGCGCAGACGGTCGAGCGCATGGGCCCCGACGAGGCGGGCATTCTCGACCAGCCCCTCGTCCTCGATCACCTGCATCGTCGCCATTGCGGCGGCGCAGCTGACGGGGTTGCCGCCGAAGGTGTTGAAATAGCCGAACGCCTCGCGGAAGGCGGCCATCACATCGCGGCGCGTGACCACCGCCGCGACCGGATGCCCGTTCGCCATGGGCTTGCCCAGCGTGACCACATCGGGGGCGAAACCCAGCAGATCATGCCCCCACCAGCATTGTCCGTTGCGCCCGAACCCCGGCTGCACCTCATCGCACAGCACCAGCCCGCCCGCCGCGCGGACCGCGTCGACCGTCGGGTCCAGAAAACCGGGGGCAAGCTCGGGGAACCCCTCGTTCGCGAAGGTCGGGCACAGCATGAAACCGGCAAAGCCGTGGCCTGCGCGCTCCAGCTCACCGATCGCGCGCGCGACATTGTCCGCGAAGGTCTGCGGCTGCGCGGCGGCGCTGCCGCCCAGCGGATCGACACTGTCGGGCGCGGGCACCAGCCGGATGTGATCGGGGTAGCCGCCGATCGGCGGGCGCCGCGTCGACAGCTGGCTGACCGCGGCGGTGTTGCCGTGATAGGTGTTGTCGGTGGCGATGACCCCGCGCTTGCCGGTCACGGCCTGCGCCATGCGCAGCGCGATGTCGTTGGCCTCCGAGCCGGTGCAGACCATGATGACCTGCGCCAGATCGTGATCGAATTTCGCCACCAGCCGTTCGATGTAATCCAGAATACCGTCGTGCAGATAGCGGGTGTGCGTGTTCAGCGTGGCGGCCTGGCGCGCGATGGCATCGACCACCGCGGGATGGCAATGCCCGACATGCGGCACGTTGTTGTAGCAATCCAGATAGCGGCGGCCCGCGGCATCCCACAGCCACACATCCTGCCCGCGCACGATATGCACCGGCTCTTCGTAGAAGGTCGGCACATTCGGCCCCATCAGGCGGTGCCGCTTTTCAAGAAGGGTCTCGCTCATTCGCCCCGTGTAACCTTGCCGCGCAGGCTCTTCAACTCGGCCGTGCGCGCCTTGGCGGCAAGCCTGCGCTTTTTCGAGCCGAGCGTCGGCTTGGTGGGGATGCGCCGCTTGGGCTTTTCGGTCGCGCGACGTATCAGATCGATCAGGCGTTCGCGTGCGATGTCGCGGTTGCGTGCCTGGGTTCGGGTATCCTCGACATGGATCAGCAGCGCGCCTTCCTGGGTCCAGCGCCGCCCCGCCAGCCGTTTCAGCCGCGCCTTGACGGCCTGCGGCAGATTGGGGCTGCGCGCGGCTTCGAACCGCAGATCGACGGCGGTGGAGACCTTGTTGACGTTCTGCCCGCCGGGCCCCGAGGCGCGCGAAAAGCTTTCGGTGATCTCCCACTCTTCCAGCGCGATGGTGTCGGTGATCCGCAACACCGCCTCAGCGCCCGCGCCGACCCAGCAGCCGACGCAGGGCGGCGACCACGTCGGCCTCGCGCACCGGCTTGTCCAGCACCGGCGCCGAAGTGAACTCCAGCGTGATATTCTGCCAGTCGCTGTGTCCGGTGGTGAACAGGAACGGGATCTTGCGCTCGAACAATTCCGCGGCCACATCGCGCGTCGTGTGCTTGCCCAGCTGGACATCGAGCACCGCCGCGTCCAGCCCGTCACCCACCGCCGCCAGCGCCAGCTCACCGACCGCGAAGGGGCCGACGACCTCTGCGCCCTCGTCCCTGAGCGTCATCTCCAGCGACATGGCGATCAGCGCCTCATCCTCGACGATCATGATGCGCTTGCCCTTCAGATCGGCCTGTTCGCGGGCGACCGGCGCGGGGCTTTCGGGGGGCGTGGCCTGCTCGGCGTCGGCGGCTGTGATCTCGATCCGGGCGCGTAGCCCTTCGGGTGGGTATTCGATCGAAATGCTGCCTGCCCCGCTGAGCACCGAGGAAAACAGCGTCGTGCCGAACCCGGTCCTGCGCGGCGCCTGAACCGGCGGGCCGCCGGATTCGTGCCAGTCGATGACGATGATGCCGTCCGACTCCGGCACCACGTGCAGATCGATGCCGATCGTTCCGGTCTCATTGGACAGCGCGCCGTGTTTCACCGCGTTCGTCACCAGCTCATGCATGATCAGCGACACGGTTTCCGCGTTGCGCCCCTCGACCGCGGCCCGCAGCGAACCGTTGATCGAGAACCGCTCGCGGCCGCCGACATGGGGCAACAGTTCCCCTTCGATCAGGGCGACCAGCGGGATCGCCGTGCCGGCGTAATTGGCAAAGATGTCATGGGTGCGCGCCAGGGCGGCCAGCCGCCCCAGATAGGCCGCTTCAAGCTGCGCGACGGTATCTGCCTTTTTCGCGGACAGGCGCATGATGGATTGCAGCACCCCCAGCATGTTGCGCACCCGGTGGTTGAGCTCGGCCGTCATCAGGCGCAGCCGGGCCTCGGTCCGTTTGGTGTCGGTGATATCGATGACATAGCCGACCAGTTCCACGATCCGACCGTCCGCGTCGATGTCGGGTTTTCCGCTGACGCGGATCCAGCGCTCCTGCCCGTCGAGCCGCCTGATGCGGCAGTCGAACTGCCACGGCGCGCCACTGTCGAGCGCTTCGGTATATTCCCTTTCCACCCGGTCCCGGTCGGCGGGCACGACATGGCCCAGAAACTGCGTCAACGTCCATTCGGACAGGTGCTCGGCATAGCCGAACAGCCGGTCGTGCTGAAGATTGCGCCAGGCCTGTCCGCTTACCGTGTTCAGCTTCCATACACCGATGTCGCCGACGGCCAGAGCGGCGTTCAAATGGTCGGGATCATCGTCGCGGATCTGCATACTTCGTCTTCTAACAATCGGCAAAACAGTGTTCAACAGTACGACGGGCGATGCAAGGCGCCGAGCGAAGATCGCGGCCTTTTGCACGGCCCCGACCAAGCGGCCCTGCCGCGCACGACATCGGCAGGCGGCGGGGATGGCACTCTGCGCACATGGGTAAGCAGGTAGCCGGAAAGCCGCGCATATCCAGCAAAAAGGACCGCCCCCGAACGGGGACGGTCCTCAGAGAATTCTGGAGGCGGGGTCGGTCAGATCACCGATCCGCTGGAGCGGCCAAAGCCGCCGGAGGTTGCCCTAGAGGCTGGCCTCCCCAGTTGTTCCGACGCCATTCTCCAATACCTCTTTAGACACTGGATCACCTCCTTTCGCTTGTTGCTCTCAAGATAAAGGTGGTGTCGACCCGGCCCGTTGTCAAAGGTTTTTTACCCGGCGAGGGGTGACGCCGGACGGGCGGTCACGCGGTTGACGATCATGCGGAACGGCAGGAGGGCGATCAGGGCCAGCGACAGCTTGACCATCCAGTCGGCCGTCGCAAGCGACACCCAAAGCGGCACCATCGGGCCGATGCCCAGCAGCGGCAGGATCTCATTGGCCCAGGACACATCGTTGCCCGGCTCCAGAAAGGCCAGCGAGCCCGCGAATGCGATCGAGAAGAACAGCGCCGTGTCGAGCGAAGATCCCACCAAGGTCGAGGCCAGCGGGGCGCGCCACCAGCGGCCCTGCCGCAGGCGGTCGAAGATGGCGACATCCGCCAGTTGCGCCGCCAGAAAGGCCGTGCCGGACCCGAGCGCGATGCGCCAGGTCACCAACGGCCCGAATTCGCCCATGATCTGCGTGCCGATCAGCGAACAGCCGATTCCCACCACGAACCCCGCCAGCACGACGCGCCGCGCGGGTCCCGGCCCGTAGACGCGGTTCATCACGTCCGTCACCAGAAACGCGAAGGGATAGGTCAGCGCACCCAGCGTCAGCCACTGGCCGAACATGAATTGCACGAGGATGTTGGAAGCGACGACAATCGCCGCCATGGCGAGGATGCCGGGAAGATAGCGTTTCATGACATGGTCCGTTTTGACAAGGTTGCGGAAACTTGGCCCCGGGGCATCGACACCTGCCGGGACGGGCAGCCCCGCCTAGCGCCTGTTGGACCGCAATTCAAGGGGCAAGCCGTATTCCACCAGCTCGGTCTTCTGGAAAAAGCGGAAGTTGTCGTCCGACACCATGGTGATGCGCAGGCCCTCCGGCGCCTGCCAGACCGATATCCCCTCCAGGTTGTCATACATCCCGTAGGGCGTGGTCAGCAGCGTCACCTCCTGCGTCAGGCCGTCGGGGGACAGATCGAAACGACGCACCCGGCTGCTGAACCCGTTGATGATGGTCAGATCGCGTTCCAGTATGTACAGCCGCCCGTCGGGGCCGACATCGGCGTCGGTCATCAGGTAGCGGCCGCGCCGGGGGATCGAAAACGGCTGATCCCAGGTCCCGTTGCGATAGCGATAGACCGGAAAGGGCTTGCCCGCGCCCGGCGAGACTTCCGGCACGGTGTAAAGCCAGCCGCGCCCGTCGATCGCCAGCGCCTCCAGCGAGGAATTGTTGTTGAGCGACTTGAACGCCTCGGCGCGCGGCAGCCAGGCGGCCTCTCCGCCGACGCGGGCATAGGTCCAGACCCGCGCGTAGCCCTCGAAGGAGATGAACAGCCGGCCGTCGGGCCGGATCGCCAGCCCTTCGGCATCGGCCTTCGCGCCCGTGACCGGCTGGCCGCGGGTGTCGCGCAACGGCAAAAGCGGGTCCAGCGCGACGCCGCCGATCCGCCCGTTGCGCCGCGTGATCCGGCCCGTGGCGATACGCCCGCGGTCGCTGATGACGGTCAGCCGCTGGCCGCCGTCCTGCACCACGATGCCGGAAAACCCGCCAAAGCCCGCGGCCTTGCCGCCACCGTGCCAGGTGAAGCTGCCCAGCGCACGCGCCTGTTGCTGCGCCCCGGCCCCGGACTCGGCCCCGGCCCCGGCCACCTGCGCCGGGGTCTGGACGACCGACAGGAACGCCAGCGCCAGCCCTAGCGCGAGCGCAGAACGTCGGTGCATTGCGCGGGCAGATCGGCCAGGGTCAATTCGCGCTTCGGCTTGGGCTTGGGCGCATTGGGATCACGCGGACGCGGCGGCGGCGGGTTCAGGATATCCGTCACCCATTTCTGCGCCTCGGCGCAGCCGTCGCCCGGCGGGGGCGGGGCCTGATCGATACAGCCCCGCGCCCCCGGAGGACAGCTGAGCCGCACGTGGAAATGATAATGATGACCCCACCAGGGCCGGATCTTGCGCAGGTAGCTGCGATCGCCGGTTTCATCCTTGCACATCTGCACCTTGGCCCCGGGGAAGAGGAAAATCCGCGCGACGCGCGGATCGCTCGCCGCGGCCTTCAGCAACGCGTGCTGTTCGGGCCCCCAGTTGCTGTTGACATAGGCCCCTTTCGCGCGCCGCATAGAGATGGAGGAGATCTTTTCGCGCTCTGCCCGGCTGAGGTTCAAGTCGACGGCGGGCCGCAGCCAGATATCGGCATCCAGGCCGATCTGGTGGCTGGCGTGGCCCGACAGCATCGGGCCGCCGCGCGGCTGGCTCATGTCGCCGACATAGATGCCGTTCCAGCCCCGGATGCGTTTCGCAAAGCGGCTCAGATCCTCGACGTAGTCGATCATTTCCGGGTGCGCCCAGTTGCGGTTCCGGCTCAGCCGCATGGCCTGCCATGTGGGGCCGGTCTCGGGCAGCTGCTCCGCCCCGGCGACGCAGCCCTTGGCATAGCTGCCAAGCGGCGTCGGTTTCTGACTGGACCCGACCTTTTGCGCACCGAAAAACTGCTTGGCCGCCTTATGGGCCATCGCCGGTTCCGACGCGCCCGCCGTCAGCCCGGCCACGGTCAGTCCCGCCATGAGCGATACCCGGAGCGCCCCGCGAAGATAGCTTTTCAGATTTGCCGTCGATCTGCCCATGCTGCCCGGTCTCCCTGCGGTTTGACCCACAGTAACAGCCCCAGACCGATTGCAAAGAGCACGATGAGCGGGGCGATGCCGAACCGCGGGTTTTCGCTCAGCCAGGTGAACAGGCCAATCAGCGCGGGCGCGAGAAAGGCGGTGGCCTTGCCCGATAGCGCGTAGAACCCGAAGGCCTCGGTCGGACGGTCGGGGTTCGCGTGGCGCACCATCATCGAGCGCGAGGAGGCGTTCAACGCCCCCCCGGCCCCGCCGATCGCCGCGCCGCAGATGTAAAAGACGATGTCGGGCAGCGCCGATCCCGGTGCCAGCGGGATACCGAATATCATCTCGCGCGACATGCTCACGATCACGGCGCAGACCGCCATCAGGATCACGATGGTGCCGACGATGACCGGCTTGGGCCCCAGGCGCGCGTCGAGCAGCCCGCCGATCCAGGTGGCCACCGCCGCCGTCAGCGCCCCGATGATGCCGAACACGCCCACCATGATGATCGACCAGTTCAGCACCAGCGTCGCATAGACCCCGCCAAAGCCGTATAACGCGTTGAGCGCATCGCGGTAGAACATCGACGACAGCAGATAGGCCGCCAGCGACCGCCGCGCCGCAATGCCGCGCAACGACCGGCCCAGCCCGCGCAGCACCTGCCCAACCGACGGGCGCGGTGCACGCGCGGCGCGGATGACGGGTGCATCGTCGTGAACCCACAAGAAAAAGAAAGACATGAACGCAAGATACCACAACGCGGCAAACGGTCCGACAAAACGCGTGCCCTCGCGCAGGGCCGGGTCCAGCCCGAAAAGCGGTCTGATGCCGAGAAGCGTGCGCCCGCTCTCGTTTTCGGAGAACAGCAGCAGCATGATGAACAGCGACAGCACCCCGCCCCAATAGCCCAGCGCCGCGCCCGAACCCGAAATCCGGCCGATCTGGTCGTCGCGTCCCAGCGACGGCAGATAGGCATTGGTGAAGATCAGCAGGAACTCCGCACCCACGAAGGCAAACCCGAACATCCACAGCGAAAACCACAGGTTGGACCCGTCCGGCAGCATCCACCACAGCGCCGCCGTGCCGATGCAGTAGACCAGCGAAAACGCCACGATCCACGGCTTGCGCCGCCCGGTGCCGTCGGCCACCGCCCCCAGCACCGGCGCGCTGAGCGCGATCAGCAGGCCCGCGCTCATCTGCGCCCAGGACCAGATCGTCTGGGCGCGCGCGTCGGCGGCCAGTTCGCCCACGCCGCCGGCCATGAAGCTCTGCGTGGCGACGCTCGCGAAATAGGGGCCGAAGATGAAGGTCAGCAGCAGCGTGTAGAACGGCTGGCTGGCCCAGTCGAACATCATCCAGCCCCAGATCCGTCGCCTGAGGGTCGTGTCGCCCGCTGCTTTTCCCTGCACGCCTGTCGGCAAAACCATCGTCGCCCCCCTGTCCCCGTCCGGGCAGAGTTAGACCCGCCCGCCCGCCCGCTGGCAAGGGCCAAGCGCCGCCACCGCCGACGGCTCGGCCGCGGCTCCGGGGCTCAGGCTTCGGGCCTCAGGCTCCGGGTTTCGGGCTTGGGGTCTCGGGCTTCAGGTCTCGGACTTCGGGCATCAGACCGTGGAGAGCCCGGCGTCACGACATGGGCATCGGCGGCCAGGGGCGTTGCGCGTCGGCCGCGACCCAGGCGGTGATCCAGTCGGGCAGCGCGGGCGAGGTCTGGCCGCTGCCGAGCGCCTCCAGCACGCGGTCGGTGCCGACGATGCCCGCCCGGTCCGTCACCGCCATGCGCAAAAGCGCGTGCGACGTGCATTCGCCGCGCCGCCACATCGACTGTTCCAGATACAGGAACCGCGCGTCCCACCCCGAACAGCGGCTGCGCATCTCGAAGCGGTCGAAGACACGGACCCGGCGGCGGTAGCGGATCGAGCTGCCCGCCACCGTCATCCCCCAGCGTTGCCGGCGGCAAAGCGCGATCAGCCCGGTGCGCCGCGCCAGAACCAGCCGCCCCATGTCGAACAGCGTCATCGTGCGGCCGTTGTTGAGCTCCCACCACATGTCGATGTCCTGTGGCCAGCACATGTGATGCGACAGATGCGTGCCGGTCAGGGGCAGCGTCGGCGCGTTGCGGTGAACGACGAATTCCTTGGCCATGCGAAAGATCGGATACATCGGCGGCACTCCTTCCGGGGGCGGTGTGCCATGCCCTGCGTCCGCGTCAAGACCGACGCAAGGTTACCGGATGCGCGCGGGCCGCGATGAGCGCCAAAGGGCGCAGGGCGCCTTGTGTGTCGGCGCCATGCGGCTTACCTATCTGCGCGGGAAAATTAAAAGGACAGCCGATGGTTTCATTGTTGCAGGCGCTTGATCTGATCCTGAGCGTCGTCTGGTTCATCATGATCGCCCACATCATCATGAGCTGGCTGATCTCGTTTCAGGTCCTCAATCTGGGTCAGCAGATGGTCGCGCAGATCTGGTACGGGCTCAACCGCCTGCTGGAACCGATCTACGGCCCGATCCGGCGCATCCTGCCCAACACCGGCGCGCTGGATCTCGCGCCGCTGGTGGCGATCATCGTGGTGATCATCCTGCGCAACACGATCCAGAACAACATCATGGGCTTCGCCTACTGATCCGGGCGCGGCGGCCCTGACGGGCCGCGGCCTTCGGCGAGGATATTTCCGACCAGAAGAATCCACCGTGCCCCGCGTGACTTCAGGGGGCGTTCGGGGGTGTTCACCGATCCGTGCCGGGGCTATCCTGGCGCGACAGCATCTATCCAGCAGCGCAGGTTTCATGCCACAGGCCAAAGCGAAAGAGCTTCTTGCCTCGGTCTTCGGATTCGGGGAATTCCGACCGGGACAGGAGGAGATCGTCACCGCCGTCTGCGCGGGACACAACACGCTGGCGATCATGCCCACGGGCGGGGGCAAGTCGCTCTGCTTCCAACTGCCGGCGCTGTGCCGCGGCGGGCTGACGGTCGTGATCTCTCCGTTGATCGCCTTGATGCGCGATCAGGTGCGCGCGCTGCGCGAGGCGGGGGTGGAAGCGGGCGCGCTGACCTCCGGCAACACCGAGGAGGAGACCGACGAGGTTTTCCGCGCCCTCGGCGAAGGGCGGCTGAAGCTGCTTTACATGGCGCCGGAGCGGCTGGCCTCGGGCGGGACCGGGCCGCTGCTGCACCGCGCGGGCGTCTCGCTGATCGCGGTGGACGAGGCGCATTGCGTCAGCCAGTGGGGGCATGACTTCCGCCCCGATTACCTGCGGATCGGGGCGCTGCGGCGCGAGCTCGACGTGCCGCTGGCGGCCTTCACCGCCACCGCGGACGAGGAAACGCGCGCCGAGATCGTTGCCCGGCTGTTCGACGGCAGCCCGCCGGAGGTGTTCCTGCACGGGTTCGACCGGCCCAACATCAACCTCGCGTTCCGCCCCAAGGACAGCCCGCGCAGGCAGATCCTCGATTTTGCCGGCGCCCGGCGCGAGCAGTCGGGCATCGTCTATTGCGGCACCCGCGCGAAGACCGAGACGTTGGCGAAGGCGCTGGCGGACGCGGGCCACAGCGCCACCGCCTATCACGGCGGGATGGAGGCCGAGGCGCGGCGCGAGGTGGAGGCGCGGTTCCAGCGCGAGGACGGGCTGATCGTGGTGGCGACCGTGGCCTTCGGCATGGGCGTCGACAAGCCCGACATCCGCTGGGTCGCCCACGCCGACCTGCCCAAGTCGATCGAGGCCTATTACCAGGAAATCGGCCGCGCCGGACGCGACGGCGCGCCCGCCGAGACGATGACGCTCTACGTGGCCGACGACATCCGCCTGCGCCGGTCCCAGATCGACGAGGGACTGGCCCCGCCCGAGCGCAAGCAGGCCGATCACGGGCGGCTGAACGCGCTGCTGGGGCTGGCCGAGGCGCTGCAATGCCGCCGCCAGGTCCTGCTCGGCTATTTCGGCGAGACGGCGGAGCCCTGCGGCAACTGCGACCTCTGCGCCGAACCGCCGGAGGTTTTCGACGCGACCGAGGCGGTGCGCAAGGGGTTGTCGGCGGTGCTGCGGACGGGGGAATATTTCGGCACCGGCCATCTGATCGACGTGCTGACCGGAAACGCGACCGAAAAGGTCACCCAGCGCGGCCACGACCAGCTGCCGACCTTCGGCGTGGGGCGGGAATTCGACCGCCGCCAGTGGCAGGCGCTGTTCCGGCAGATGATGGGCCGCGACCTGCTGCGCCCGGACGCCGAGCGTCACGGCGCGCTGCGCATGACCCATGCGGCGCGCCCGGTGCTGAAGGGCGAGGCGGGCATATCGCTGCGCCGCGACGTGCTGAAGAAGACCGCGCCCCGCCCCGCGGTGCGCGCGCTGGTCAGCGAGGAGGACGCGCCGCTGCTGTCCGCGCTCAAGGCCAAGCGCCGCGCGCTGGCCGAGGCTGCGCGGGTACCGGCCTATGTGATCTTTCCCGACCGCACGCTGATCGAAATGGCCGAAAACCGACCCGCGACGCTGGACCAGATGGCGCGCATCGGGGGCGTCGGCGCGAAGAAGCTGGAGCGCTACGGCGCGGCCTTCGTGGCCATCATCGCGGGCGAAAGCCCCGCGCAGGCGCATCCCGCGCGGCGAAAATTGGCCGGGCGCGAAGGCGGCGAGATCTACGATCGGCTGATGCAGGTGCAGCGCGACCTGAACCGGGGCGCCGATGGCACCGGCAAGCCGATGAGCTGCTCCGCCGCGGATCTGGCCAGGATCGCGAAGGCGCGGCCTTCGGATCTGGATCAGATCGTGCGGCTGCTGGGCGAGCGCCACGGCGAACGGTTCGGTCCCGCGTTCCTTGAGGTGCTGGAGCAAGGGTGAACCGCAGCGCGGGCCATGTGCCGGACGACGGTGACGCACGGCCGCCGCGACCCGGCGCCGCAATGGACCGGGCCCGCGCCCCTGCTATCTTGATCCCCATGCCAGCCGCGAAAGGACCGCCATGCTCGTCGTGATTTCCCCCGCCAAACGGCTCGACTGGTCGCCGGTGCCGGACATCGACCCGACGGAGCCCGTGTTCATGAAGGAGGCCAACCGTCTGGCCGGGCACGCGCGGCAGTTGTCGGTCGCGGATCTCAAGCGGCTGATGGGGATCAGCGAGAACCTCGCCCGTCTCAACGCCGCGCGGTTTCAGGACATCCGCGCGGGCGTGGCCGAGGACGACCTGCGCCCCGCCGCCTTCGCCTTTGCGGGCGACACCTATCAGGGGCTGGACGCCCGCAGCCTGGATGCCGACACGCTGACCTACGCGCAGCGGCACCTGCGGATATTGTCCGGGCTTTACGGGCTGCTGCGACCGCTCGACGGGATCAAGCCCTATCGGCTGGAAATGGGCAGCGGCCTGAAATCGCGCCGGGGCGACACGCTTTACGATTTCTGGCGCAAGGACATCGCCGCCGCGCTGAACGCCCAGGCGGAGGAGACAGGCGCCGAATTGCTGGTGAACTGCGCGTCCAACGAATACTTCGGCGCCGTCGACCGCAAGGCGCTGCGCCCGCGCATCATCACCCCGGTGTTCCTGGAGGAGCGCGACGGCGCGGCCAAGACGATCAGCTTCTTCGCCAAGCGCGCGCGCGGCGCGATGGCGCGCTTCGTGGTGGAGCGGCGCGTGGATCGCGCCGAGGGGCTGGAGGATTTCGACACCGGCGGCTACCGGCTGGACCGGACGCGCAGCAGTGCCGATCAGCCGGTGTTCATCCGCCCGCACGGGGCTGCGCAGGAGGCCCGCGGCGCGGCCTGAGACCGGCGCGCCGCGCGGGCAGGATGGCTCAGGGCCGCTCGATCGCCAGGGCGATGCCCTGACCGCCGCCGATGCACATGGTGATCAGCGCGCGCTTGCCGCCGATGCGCGCAAGCTCGTAGAGCGCCTTGATGGTGATGATGGCGCCGGTGGCGCCCACAGGGTGGCCCAGCGCGATGGCGCCGCCGTTGGGGTTCACGCGCTGGGGGTCGAAATCCAGTTCGCTCGAAACCGCGAGCGCCTGCGCCGCGAAGGCCTCATTCGACTCGATCACGTCGAAATCGCCCGCCTTCAGACCCGTGCGCGCCAGCAGCGCCTGAACCGCCGGGACCGGGCCGATGCCCATGACTTCCGGGCGCACGCCGGCGTGGGCGTATCCCAACACGCGGGCCAGCGGTTCCAGCCCGGCCTTTTGCGCGGCCTCCGCGCGCGCCAACACGAGCGCGCCCGCGCCGTCGTTGATGCCGCTGGCGTTGCCCGCGGTGACGCTGCCGTCCTTCTTGAACACCGGCCGCAGCCCGGCGAGCGCCTCGGCGGTGGTGGCCTTGGGGTGCTCATCCGTCTTGAAATCCACCATGTCGCGCTTGACGCGCACCTGCACCGGCGCGATCTGATCGGCGAAACGCCCCTCGGCGATCGCGTGGGCGGCGCGGGTCTGGCTTTCCAGCGCAAAGGCATCCATGTCGGCGCGCGACACGCCGTGTTCCGCCGCGACGTTTTCCGCCGTCACCCCCATGTGGCCGGTTCCGAAAGGACAGTTGAGCGCCCCCAGCATCATGTCCTGGCTCTGGACGTCGCCCATTTTCTGACCCCAGCGCGCCTGCGGCAGGATATAGGGCGAACGGCTCATGTTCTCGGCACCGCCCGCGAGGCCGAAGTCGGCGTCGCCCAGCATCAGCGACTGGACGACCGACACGATCGCCTGCACCCCGGACCCGCACAGCCGGTTGACGTTCATCGCGGGTGTGGTGTCCGGCACGCCCGCCTGCAGGGCCGCGACGCGGCTGAGATACATGTCGCGCGGTTCGGTGTTGATCACATGACCGAAGACGACGTGCCCCACCCTGTCGGCCGCCAGGCCGGACCTTTCCAGCGCGGCCGCGGCAACGGTGGCGGCCAGATCGATGGGGGCGGTTCCGGCCAGCGCGCCGCCGAAGGTGCCGATGGCGGTGCGGGCGCCACTCAGGATGACGATGTCGGACATTTGGGATACTCCTGCATATGGAAAATCGGGCCGTCGCGCCGGGGGATATCACCCCCGCGCGGCGCTCAGCACGATGACGTGGCGTCGGCCAAGGCGCGGCGGCGCGCTGGCACGGGGCGCGGTCCCATCAGGTCATAGATCGCGGCGGGCTTCAACCGTTCGGCTGATAGAGCGGCACCGTCGAAATCGACATCTTGGCGGACCCTTCGGTGAGCTCCCTCGCATGGACCAGATAGATGAGCGTCTGGTTCTGCTCGTCAAAGATCCGCTTGATGCGCAGGCTCTTGAGGATGATCGAACGGCGCTGGCGAAAGACCTCCTCGCCGTCCTCGCTGCGGTCGATGTCGCCGATCACGATGGGCCCCGTCTGGCGACAGGCGATAGAGGCGTTGGAGGGGTCCTCGAACCAGTTGCCCTTACGCAGCCGGTCGATCACCGAGCGGTCGAAATAGGCAATGTGGCAGGTGACGCCCTGCACCTCGGGATCGGGGATCGCCTCGATCAGGATATCATTGCCGAGCCAGTCGACACCGACCTTGCCGACCTCTTCGGCGGTGACGGGCGACGGGGCGGCAAGGGTGGCAGCGGTCAAGGCGGCGGCGGTGGAAACGGCAAGGGCGTGGCGCAGCATGGGGATCTCCTTCGCTCAGGCAACGCCGCAGGCGCGCCTGCGTTCCGTCACAGGCGTTGACTTGCCGCCATGGCAACGCCACCTTCCCTGCAAGGCGCCGCGCGTCGGCGGCATCACCCCCACCCCGAACCGAGCGGAGCCGCCCATGTCAAATGCCTTTCTGGCCACCCTGCGCGACACGCTGACCGCGATCGACGCCGAAGGGCTGACCAAGCGCGAGCGGCTGATCACCTCGCCGCAGGGCGCGCGGATTGAGGTGGCCGAAGACGCGGCTGGAGACGCGGGCGGAAACCGGAACGAAAACGGGGGCGGGCGCGAGGTCATCAACCTGTGCGCCAACAACTACCTCGGGCTGGCAGACCACCCCGAGCTGATCGACGCCGCCGCGCGCGCGATGCGCGACCATGGGTTCGGAATGGCCTCGGTCCGGTTCATCTGCGGCACGCAGGATCTGCACCGGCAGCTCGAATCCGCGCTGGCCGGTTTTCTGGGCACCGATGACGCGATCCTCTTCGCCGCCTGTTTCGATGCCAACGGCGGGCTGTTCGAGCCGCTGCTCGGGCCCGAGGACGCGGTGATTTCCGACGCGCTGAACCACGCCTCGATCATCGACGGCATCCGCCTGTGCAAGGCGCAGCGCTATCGCTATGCCAACAACGACATGACCGCGCTGGAGGAGCAGCTGAAGGCCGCCCGCGCCGAGGGCGCGCGCAACATCCTGATCGCGACCGACGGCGTCTTTTCGATGGACGGCTATCTGGCCGACCTGCCCGCGATCACCACGCTTGCGCGGCGGTACGACGCGATGGTGATGGTCGACGACTGCCATGCCACCGGCTTCATGGGGCCTGCGGGCGAAGGCACGCCCGCCCATCACGGCGTGAAGGTCGACATTCTGACCGGCACGCTGGGCAAGGCGCTTGGCGGTGCGCTGGGCGGCTATGTCGCCGGGCCGCAGCCGGTGATCGACCTGCTGCGCCAGCGCGCGCGGCCCTACCTCTTTTCCAACGCGCTGCCGCCCGCGATCACCGCCGCCGGGCTGCGTGCGCTGGAACTGGTGCGCGCGGGCGACGATCTGCGCGCGCGGCTTTTCGACAACGCGGCCTATTGGCGGCAGGGGCTGACCGGGCTGGGGTTCGATCTGTTGCCGGGCGAGCATCCGATCATCCCGGTCATGCTGGGCGAGGCGAAGCTGGCGCAGCGGATGGCCTCGGCGCTGTTCGACGAGGGGGTCTATGCCTCGGGGTTCTTCTTTCCGGTGGTGCCCAAGGGGCAGGCGCGCATCCGCACGCAGATGAGCGCGGCGCTCACACGCGCGGATCTGGACGCGGCGCTGGAGGCATTTTCACGCGCGGGCAAGGCCACGGGGGTGCTGGCATGAGCAACGAGATGAAGGCGCTGAAAAAGGCCCGCCCCGAGCCGGGGCTGGTCATGTCGCGCGAACCCGTGCCGGAAATCGGCCCCGACGACGTGCTGATCCGCGTCAACAAGACCGGCATCTGTGGCACCGACATCCATATCTGGAACTGGGATGACTGGGCGCAGCGCACCGTGCCGGTGCCGCTGGTGACAGGCCATGAATTCGCGGGCGAGATCGTGGAACTGGGCCGCGACGTCACCGGGCTGAGCATCGGCCAGCGCTGTTCGGGCGAGGGGCATCTGATCGGCAAGCAGTCGCGGCAGTCGCGGTCGGGCAAGTTCCATCTGGACCCCGAGACCCGCGGCATCGGCGTGAATGAACCGGGGGCGTTCGCCGAATACCTGGCGCTGCCCGCCTTCAACGTGGTGCCCCTGCCCGACGGGATCGACGATGAAATCGGCGCGATCCTCGACCCGCTGGGCAATGCGGTGCACACGGCGCTGAGCTTCGATCTGGTGGGAGAGGACGTTCTGATCACCGGCGCGGGTCCCATCGGCATCATGGCCGCCGCCGTGGCGCGGCACGTGGGCGCGCGCCATGTGGTGATCACCGATCTGAACCCCGACCGTCTGGCGCTGGCCGCGCGGGTCACCGATGTGGTGCCGGTCGATCCGCGGGCGGAGCCGCTGGATGCGGTGGTGCAACGGCTGGGCATGAAGCAGGGGTTCGACGTCGGGCTTGAGATGTCGGGCAGCCAAGCCGCGCTGGACGGCATGGTCGAGGCGCTGGTGATGGGCGGGCGCATCGCGCTGTTGGGCATCCCGCCGGGCAAGTCGCCGGTCGACTGGTCGCGCATCGTGTTCAAGGCGCTGACGATCAAGGGCGTCTACGGGCGCGAGATCTTCGAAACTTGGCACAAGATGATCGCGATGCTGGAACGCGGGCTGGACGTGCGCCGCGTCATTACCCACCGCTTTGCCGCGGATAACTACGCCGAAGCCTTCGAGACGATGCGCGCCGGGTCGTCGGGCAAGATCGTGCTGGACTGGCGGCAGGCATAGCGCGGGGTCAGCCGCATTTCGCGGGGAGAAGCGGCAGGGCAGGCGCGCGGCAGGAGCAGGTCCCACCTGGGGTAAGGTGGGGGCCGAGGGAGATAAAAAATCATAGGTACTAAAAAAACTTGCTCCAAAGACCCACTCACAGAGTCTCGACCCCCACGAAGAGCTTTACCAGCTTGCAAAAATTGGTACTGTCGTTTTGCGTAAATGGTAAAGTTCATACGCTAATCGTTTAGGAGGTGCAGTTGGCGCTTCGTGAAATGCACGTTGATGTCAATTGGCGACGCAAGGGATTGCTTGTTTCCGCCGCGATCCTGGTACTGACATTGCTCGGACCGTTCGGCACCTTTACACATATGTCTCTGGCGACCCGCTTTGCCTATTGGTCGACGGCGATCATCAGCGTCGGCGTGTTGATGAACCTGCTGTTCATTCTCGCGCTGGGAAGTCGCAATTTGCGACGCTTCCCTCCCGTCTTCCGCATCTTCGTCGCCGCGAGCCTGGGGGCGATCCCCGGCGGATTGATGATCGTGGGGGTGGAACGGATCTTCAAGGGGCCGCTGACCGGCGCCGTCAACTTCGGGTGGCTGATGCTTTGCGTCTGGCTGCTGACCATGGTGATCGGCGTTTTCGACCTCGCCACCTTTTCGATCTACCGCCGCAAGGACCGCAGCGGCGGCAGCGGCGCTTCCGACAGCGCGGCGGACATGGACGAGGTCATGCTCAAATGGCGGCCCGACCCGTTCCCCCCCGACCCGTTCCCCGTGGCAGCGACGGCAGCCGCGGCCCCCGTCGCGACGATGCCCCACGGCGCCGACGCCCCCTCCGCCTCACCCGACGACGCGCCGCCCGAGACGCTCAAGCCCGACGGCAAGTCGCCCTGTGTGGCGCCCGCCTTCTTCGGGCGGCTTCCGCCCGAAGTGGGGCACGAGCTGATTTCCCTGACGATGCAGGACCACTATCTGAAGGTGCGCACCGACAAGGGCAGCTGCATGATCCTGCACCGCATCACCGATGCCGAGACCGAGTTGGAGAAGTTTCCCGGCATGCGCGTACACCGCTCGCATTGGGTGGCGCTGCGCCACGTCTGCGCGGTGATCAGCAAAGGGTCGGCCCGCTATGTCGAGCTGTCGGATGGCAAGAAGCTGCCGGTCAGCCGCACGTATCTGCCCAAGCTTCGCAGCGCCCTGAACCGGATCGGGAACACTGCGGCGAACTGACACTCCGGCGGCGGCGCGGCTGCGGCGAGCGAGATGATCGCGGCGAAACCGCGCGTCCCACAGCCCTGCCCCACAGCCCGTCACCCGCCCGATACGCGAAAGCCGCGCGAAGAACGCGCGGCTTGCAGCGGCAGAACCGGCGGCGAAGCGCGACGGATCGAAGATCAGCCGCCCCTGCCCGACCAGACCAGATCAGACCACGGTGACCTTGGTGCCGATCGGCACGCGTTGATAAAGATCTTCGACATGGGCGTTCAGCATGCGGATGCATCCGCTCGACACCGACCGGCCCACAGTGCTGGGATAGGGTGTGCCGTGAATGCGGTACAGCGTGTCACGTCCCCCCTGATAGAGGTAAAGGGCGCGCGCGCCCAACGGGTTGTCGGGGCCGCCTTCCATACCGCCCGCCCATTTCTTGTATTTCTCGGGCTCGCGGCGAATCATGTTCTGCGTCGGGGTCCAGCGCGGCCACTCGGCCTTGCGCGCTATGACGGCCTCTCCCTTGAATTCACGACCGGCCTCACCCACGCCGACGCCGTAACGGATGGCCTGCCCGTTGCCCAGCAGCCAGTAGATGAAGTGACGCTCCGACTCGACGATCAGCTCTCCGGCGGGCAGTTCGGCACGGGCCTTGACGATCTGGGGACGGTAGATTTCCGGCAGAACGAAATTACCGGCGGCAAATGCGGGCAGCGGCGCGGCAACGGCGGTTGCGGCGGCGGCGGTCAGGAACTGGCGGCGTTTGAGCATCTCTATCTCCTCTTTCACGGGGCCCTGGCGCAAATCTTGGTGGTTCGCTGCGGGCTTCGGATAAACAACGCGGATATCCGCCGAAAAGTTCGCGACAAACGGTAAAATTTCATTCACAGGCGCGGGAAGGCCTTGTTCCGCTTGACAAGACATCCGCGAAAATCAGCCGCGATGCAACGCCACGCGGCCCTCGTCGGTCAACTTGTGGCAGGTGCCGTCCTCGATCACGATGGCCGAAAGCGCCTTGTCGAACCCCGCGCCGGTGTCGACATTCACGCGGTTGCCGTAATGCGTCACCTCATCCACCGGGGAATGGCCGTGCACGATCAGGGCGCCGTGATCCGCGGTCGAATCGAGGAACGGCCCGCGTATCCAGAGCAGATCGTCCTCGGACTGGCTGTCGAGCGGCACGCCGGGCCGGATGCCTGCATGCACGAAAACCACGCCATCGCGGCGCAGATATCCCGGCAGCGCGTTCAGGAATTCGATATGCGCGGGATCGACCTTGCCAAGCGCCTCGGCGTGCACCTCCTCGGGCGCGCGTTCGGCCGCATCGGCCACGCCGTAGGACGCAAGCGTCTGCGTGCCGCCCAACCGGGGGTGAAGCCATTCCAGATCCTGCCTGAGCAGCGGATCATGGTAGCCCGGGTCCCGCATGAAACCGGCGAACATGCGGTCGTGATTGCCCTTGATGGTCAGCCACGGCTGCCCTTCGGCGATCCCGTTCAACAGAAACGCGATCACGCCGCAGCTGTCCGGGCCGCGATCGGTCAGATCGCCCAGGTGAACCACGGGCGCATCCCGCGCATCGGGCGCCTTCGATCGCTTGCGGTCATCGGCGATCAGGCGGTGGATGTCCTCCAGCTTGGCGCGCTGGCCATGCACGTCGCCCACGGCGTAGGTTCTCATGGCTGCCTCCTCTCGGAATATGGACCCTCAAACCGGCAAACTGGACCGCGGGTGGGCGCAGGCAAGGCCTGTCACCCGCGCGGCCCTGAATTTCATGCCCGCAATAATTCATGGCCGGACTTTCGAGGGCGAAACCGCGCGCCCGCCCTCGAAGGGATGTCACGGAAAGGGACGTCACGGCGGCGCCGGGGCCGCCCGCCGATCTCAGGACACGTCGAACTGCAAGGGCGCGATGTTGCGGAACAGCCCGGTATCCCACAGCTTTTGCAGGATGGGATCGGGAATCACGTCGTCCACGTAAAGCAGCGCGATCGCGTCCTTGCCCTTTTCCGACCGGCCGAGGGTGAAGTTGGCGATGTTCACCCCGTTGCCGCCCAGCGTGTTGCCCAGCGCGCCGATGATGCCCGGCTCGTCCTCATTGGTGGTATAGAGCATATGCGCCCCGATCTCGGCGTCGATGTTGATGCCCTTGATCTGGATGAACCGCGGTTTGCCGTCGCTGAAGACCGTGCCCGCGATGGAGCGCTCGCGTTTCTCGGTCACCACGGTCAGCTTGATGTAGGCATCGAATACGCCGGACTTGCCCTGCGTGGTGCGCGACACCTTGATGCCGCGCTCCTTCGCCACGACGGGGGCCGACACCATGTTCACATCCGGGTTGGCCGATTTCATGATGCCCGCAATGGCCGCGCAGCCCAGCGCGTCGAGGTTCATTTCCGACACCGCGCCGTCATAGAGGATGTTGATCGCCTTGATCGGTTCATCCGTCATCTGCCCGGCAAAGGCGCCCAGATGCTCGGCCAGCTTGACCCAGGGGCCCATGACGGCGGCTTCCTCGGCGGTGACGGAGGGCATGTTGAGCGCGTTGCTCACGGCGCCGGTCAGCAGGTAATCCGACATCTGTTCGGCCACCTGAAGCGCCACGTTTTCCTGCGCCTCGGTGGTCGCCGCGCCCAAGTGCGGGGTCACGACGACGTTGGGCAGGTTGAACAGCGGGCTGTCGGTCGCCGGCTCTTCGGCGAAGACGTCGAAGGCGGCGCCCGCGACGCGGCCGTCCTTCAGCGCCTCGGCCAGCGCGGCCTCGTCGACCAGACCGCCGCGGGCGCAGTTGACGATGCGCACGCCGGGTTTCAGCTGTGCGATGGCGTCGCGGCTGAGGATGCCCCGGGTCTTGTCGGTCAGCGGCACGTGGAAGGTGATGAAATCGGACTTCGCCCAGAGCTCGTCCAGCTCGACCTTGCGCACGCCCAGCTTTTCGGCGCGCTCTTCGCTGAGGAAGGGATCATAGGCGATCACCTTCATCTTCAGCCCATGCGCGCGGTCGATGACGATGGACCCGATGTTGCCCGCGCCCACGACGCCCAGCGTCTTGGCAGTCAGCTCAACCCCCATGAAGCGGCTCTTTTCCCACTTTCCCGCATGGGTCGAGGCGCTGGCCTCGGGGATCTGGCGGGCGACGGCCATCATCATCGCCATCGCATGTTCCGCCGTGGTGATCGAGTTGCCGAAGGGCGTGTTCATCACGATCACGCCCTTTTTCGACGCGGCGGGAATGTCGACATTGTCGACCCCGATGCCTGCGCGGCCGATGACCTTGAGGTTGGTGGCGGCGGCCAGCACCTTGTCGCTGACCTTGGTGGCGGACCGGATCGCCAGACCGTCGTATTGGCCGATCACCTCCAGCAGCTTGTCCTTGTCCTTGCCAAGCGCGGGCTGGAAATCGACATCAATGCCGCGATCCCGAAAGATCTGCACGGCGGTTTCCGAAAGCTTGTCGGATACGAGCACTTTAGGCGCCATCACGGGCACTCCTTGATAGGTCTTGAAAAGGGGATGCGCCCCGGCCCTTGCAGCCGGGGCAAGGACTCAGGCCGCGGTGGCCTGGGCTGAAATCTCGGCGTCGAAGGCCCATTCGAGCCAGGGCAGCATCGCCGCGATATCCGCCGTTTCCACCGTGCCGCCGCACCAGATGCGCAGACCGGCCGGCGCATCGCGATAGGCGCCCACGTCCAGCGCCGCGCCCTCGGCCTCCAGCCGCTTGGCGACCGCCTTGGCGAAACCGGCACCGTCGGCGATGCGCGCATCGGTGAACTTCAGGCAGACGGAGGTGTTGGACCGCGTCGCGGGGTCCTCGGCCAGGAAGTCGATCCAGTCATGCGCGGCGACGAAATCGGCGATCGCGCCGGTGTTGGCATCGGCCCGCGCGATCAGGCCCGTCAGCCCGCCCACGCTTTCGGCCCAATCGAGCGCGCGCAGGTAATCCTCCACACACAGCATCGAGGGGGTGTTGATCGTCTCACCCCTGAAAATGCCCTCGATCAGCTTGCCGCCCTTGGTCAGGCGAAAGATCTTGGGCAGCGGCCAGGCGGGGGTGTAGCTCTCCAGCCGCTCGACGGCGCGGGGGCTGAGGATCAGCATGCCATGCGCGGCCTCGCCGCCCAGCACCTTCTGCCAGGAGAAGGTCGTCACATCCAGCTTGTCCCAAGGCAGATCCTGCGCGAAGGCGGCCGAGGTGGCGTCGCAGATCGTCAGGCCCTGCCGGTCGGCCGGAATCGCATCGCCCGAGGGCATGCGCACGCCAGAGGTGGTGCCGTTCCAGGTGAAGACGACGTCGGTGTCATAGTCGAGCGCGTCCATATCGACGATCCGGCCATAATCGGCGGTCTCGACGGTGGCGTCGAGCTTGAGTTGCTTGACCACATCCGTCACCCAGCCCGCGCCGAAGCTTTCCCAGGCCACCATCGTCGCAGGGCGCGCGCCCAGCAGCGACCACATCGCCATCTCCACGGCGCCGGTGTCGGAGGCGGGCCCGATGCCGATACGGTAATCGGCCGGAATTCCCAGAATGTCGCGCGTCCGCTCGATCGCGGATTTCAGCTTGTCCTTGCCCACCGCCGCGCGATGCGACCGGCCCAGGGGCGCGTCGGCAAGCGCTTGCAGGGAAAAGGCGGGGGGTTTGGCGCAAGGGCCCGAGGAAAAACGCGGATTGGCCGGCCGCGTGGCCGGTTTCTTCGTATCCATGATGGATATCCTTCCAGATATATGCCCCTCGTTGGGGAGGGGTGTCCCACCGACGCGCATATACCCCCGCCCGCCCTTCCGCAAACGGATTTTTCTGTCTATAGCGACCGCTCATCCGCCAAATGCGACACGCCCCTGACGAAAGCCCGCCCATGCCCGTTGTGACCCTGCTGACCGACCCCGCGAAACCCGCGCTGGACCCCGCGCTGGTGGACAATCTCCGCAACGCCTGGGGCGGTGGCACCGCGCAGTGGCTGGCCCCTGACGAGGCGGCGGAATTCGAGGTGCCAAACCGCCCCGACAACGCCGATCACGTCTGGCAGGAGTTGCAGCTGCTGGGGGTCGACATGGCGGTGCAGTCGGTGGAAGGGCGCCGCAAGCGGCTGCTGCTGGCCGACATGGACAGCACGATGATCCAGCAGGAATGCATAGATGAGCTGGCCGCCGAAGCGGGCGTCGGCGCGCATGTCGCCGGCATCACCGCGCGCGCGATGAACGGAGAGCTCGATTTCGAGGCCGCCCTGCGCGAACGGGTCAGCCTGTTGAAGGATCTGGACGAGAGCACCATCGCCCGCGTGCTGCAATCGCGGATCACCCATATGCCGGGCGGCGCCGTGCTGCTGGCCACGATGCGCGCAAACGGCGCGCATACCGCGCTGGTTTCGGGCGGATTCACCGCCTTCAGCGGCGCGGTGGCCAAGGCGCTGGGGTTCCATGAACATCGCGCCAACGTGCTGATGGTCAGCGACGGCAAGCTTACCGGCACGGTCGAGGAACCCATTCTCGGCCGCGACGCGAAAATTGCCGCGCTGACCGACATCGTGGCGCGCCTGCGCATTGCGCCCGACGATGTCCTGGCGGTCGGCGACGGCGCCAACGATCTGGGCATGTTGCAGCTGGCGGGCATGGGGGTCGCGCTGCACGCCAAGCCCGCCGTCGCCGCTCAATGCAGCCTGCGCATCAACCACGGCGATCTGACCGCGCTGCTGTTCCTGCAAGGCTACGCGCGATCCGATTTCACCCTGCCCTGAGGCTCGGGCGCTTCATTGTCGCGAAAATATCCTCGCCGAAGGCATCGCGCCGCCGTCAGACGAACCCCTCGGCGGGGCGGATCACCCCGGTATCCAGCCCGCGCCGGTTGATCAGCGGCGCCGCCATGCGTTTCTGCGCCGCAGGGTGGGCGGCGTCCAGAACGCCCAGCGACACGAGGATCGCCGCGATGGCGCATTCCGACGCCCGCGTCGCGCCGTCCACGATCTTGAGCGCGACGCCAAGGCGCTGGTCGGGCAGGATCGCGACGAACACGGCCTCCGCGCCGGTCTTGATCGCGACCCGCCCGCCCATCGCACGCATCAACTCGGTGCAGGCGCGCCCCTCGCCCGCCACCAGATCGGGATGCGCCATCATTGCCTCGACCAGCCGCCGCTGTGCACGGCCGCGCACGGAACTGTCATCGGCGGCGGCGAACCCCGCCATCGCGCGGGCCAGCCCGTGCACCGTCGTTGCGAAGTTGGGGGCCGAGCA
>NZ_JBRBUA010000065.1:0-4601 GCF_052826345.1 Brevirhabdus sp.
TCGGGGTTCACCGCCCATTGCACGTCGGACCCGCCGGTCTCGACCCCGATCTCGCGCAGGACAGCGAGCGAGCCGTTGCGCATGATCTGGTATTCCTTGTCGGTCAGCGTCAGCGCCGGGGCGACGGTGATCGAATCGCCCGTGTGCACGCCCATCGGGTCGACGTTCTCGATGGCGCAGACGATGATGGCGTTATCGGCGCGGTCGCGCACCACCTCCATCTCGAATTCCTTCCAGCCGAGCAGCGATTCGTCGATCAGGATCTGGTTGACCGGCGAGGCGTCGAGGCCCGAGCGGCAGTAATGTTCGTAATCGTCGCGATTGTAGGCCACGCCGCCGCCGGTGCCGCCCAGGGTGAAGGCGGGGCGGATGATCGCGGGCAGGCCGACGTGCTCGATCGCGGCCATGCATTCTTCCATGTTGTTGGCGATGGTGGCCTTGGGATTTTCCAGCCCGATGCGATCCATCGCCTCGCGGAAGAGCTTGCGGTCCTCGGCCATCTCGATGGCGTCGCGGTTGGCGCCGATCAGCTCCACCCCGAATTTATCCAGAACGCCCATGTCGGCCAGCGCGAGCGAGGTGTTCAGCCCGGTCTGCCCGCCCATCGTGGGCAGCAGCGCGTCGGGGCGTTCCTTTTCGATGATCTTGGCGACGATCTCGGGGGTGATCGGCTCGATATAGGTCGCATCGGCCATGTCGGGGTCGGTCATGATGGTGGCCGGGTTGGAGTTGACCAGCACCACGCGGTAGCCTTCTTCGCGCAGCGCCTTGCAGGCCTGGGCGCCCGAGTAATCGAATTCGCAGGCCTGTCCGATGATGATGGGTCCCGCACCGATGATCATGATGGATTTGATGTCGGTTCTTTTCGGCATGACGTTGGTATCCCCGGAAAGGCTTGCCGGGAACGGGCCCGGCGCGAGTGGTGTTTTGCAAATTGTCGCGGTTATAGTCCCACGGCCAAGCAGTGCAAGGCCGGTTTCTTGCCGCAGCGCCGATAGGGCGGGGCCGGGGTGCGGCCCGTGGCGCGTAGGGGTTCGGTAACCTGCGCCGCAAAACACCGGGGCGATGCCGGGTCTTGCGCTTGCGGGGCGCCCGCCAAGCCATTAGGCCGCACGGATGGAACGAGGGGCCGGCGGTGAGGGGCCAGCGGTGAGGCGGGGGACGGTGTGACGCGACAGACGATCCTTTTCGACGAAGGGCCGGTGCCCGGCGGCACGCTTTTCGCGGACCCGCGACAGATCATCCGTGCCGACACGCCCGGGCAGGTCGCTGCCGCGCTGGCCGCGATGATGGAGGCGCAGGACCGCGGGTTCTGGCTGGCGGGGATGGCCAGCTATGAGCTGGGGTATCTCTACTCGTCAAAGCTGCGCGCGCTGATGCCGCCTGCGCGCGACACACCGCTGTTGCTGTTCGGTGTCTTCGACGCGCCCGCCCCGGCCGCGTCCTGGAGGGCGGGCGCGCAGCGCGACGCACAGGCCGCCCGGATGGATCAGCCCGTGCCGCAATGGTCGGCCGAGGATTATGCCGCGCCTTTCGCGCAGGTAAAGGAGCTGATCGCGGCGGGCGACATCTATCAGGCCAATCTGACCTTTCCCCTGACGGGTACATGGCAGGGAACCGCGCCGGGGATCTATGCGGCGCTTGCCGCGCGGCAGCCGGTATCGTACGGCGCCTTCGTGGATCTGGACGAGGACGGTCCGGCCATCCTGTCACGTTCGCCCGAGCTGTTCTTTCGCTGCGACGGGCAGGGCGCCATCGAGACACGCCCCATGAAGGGCACGCAGCCGCGCGCCGCCACCCGGCGGGCCGATGAGGCCGCGCGCCGCTGGCTGGCGCGGGACCCCAAGAACCGGGCCGAAAACCTGATGATAGTCGATTTGCTGCGCAACGACATGTCCCGCGTGGCGCAGGTCGGCAGCGTGAAGGTGCCGCAGCTTTTTCACGTCGAAAGCTATGCGACCGTGCATCAGATGACGTCGCTGGTGCAGGCGCGCCTGCGCCCCGGCGTGCGCCTGCCTGACATTCTGGCCGCGCTGTTCCCCTGCGGGTCGATCACCGGCGCGCCCAAGATCCGTGCGATGCAGATCCTGCGCGCGATGGAACCCGCGCCGCGCGGCATCTATTGCGGCAGCATCGGCTGGGTCGCGCCGGACGGGGCGATGTCGTTCAACGTCGCGATCAGGACGCTGGTATTGCACCGCGACGGGCGGTTGCGTCTGAACGTGGGCGGGGGCATCGTGCACGACAGCAGCGCCGCCGCGGAATATGAGGAAGCCTTGTGGAAAGCGCGTTTCGCCCATGCCCTGACGGGCTGATCCTGTTCGAGACGATGCGCTACGCGCCCGGTGTGGGCGTCGCGCTGCTGGATTTTCACCTGGCGCGGCTGGGCGCGGGGGCGGACAGGCTGGGGTTTGCCTTCGATGCGGGCCGCGCGCGCGCGATGGTGGCCGCGACGGACGGGCCCCACGCGCTTCGGCTGCGCCTGACGCTGGACGGGCAGGGTGCGCTTGACCTGCGCGCGACGCCCTTCCTGCCCGAGCGCCGCCGCTGGCGCGCGGCCATCGCGGTGCCGACGGTGCGCTCGGACGATCCGTGGCGGCGGATCAAGTCGTCGCATCGCGCGCTTTACGACCGTGCCCGCGCCGAGATGCCGGTCGAGCTGGATGAGCTGATCTTTCTCAATGAGACCGGCTACATCGCGGAAGGGGCGATCACCAACGTCTTCGTGCGCCGCGAAGGGGTGCTGCTGACGCCCCCGCTGGAAGACGGCGCCTTGCCCGGCGTGCTCCGCGCGTCGCTGCTGGCGGCGGGACAGGCGCGGGAGGCCCGGCTCATGCCCGGGGACCTGCGGCAGGCGTTTTTCCTGGGCAACGCGTTGCGCGGTCTGATCGCCGCGCGGCTCGCCCCGTGATCGTTCTCCGGCCGGCGCAGTGGTGTGACGAATCGACAACATCCGACATGTCGTCAAACCCGTATTTGCAGTTCTTTCGCCTGCCTCGGATTTCCTTAGTTTGCTGAGCATGACAGCCGGAGGGCGAGCGCCGCCGCGACATATTCTTGCAATTTGCGATTGCAAAATCGTTTATGGTTAATAATAACAACTCGGTGATTTTACAGACCTTTCGCCTTGCGGCGTAGCGGTCGGCCGGTGCGTCCGGCGCTGCGAACACCATCCCTGCCTGATGGTGCCGGCCCCCGGAGGAGCTTTTCTGCTCTCCGGGGGCCAACTCGGCGCCTTCTGGTTTTTCGGAAACGCGGCGGCGGCTATTCGGCCGCCTGCAACAGCTGCTTGCTTTCGGGCCGGTAGAGGTAATCGCGCGTCAGCGGAACGGCATCCAGACGGCGCGCAAGCTGGAAGTGATAGACGATCTGGCGCGAATAGCGGAACGACAGCTCCGAAGCGATCAGATAGTAGCGCCACATCCGGCAGAACTGCTCGTCGTAAAGCGCCTTGGCCCGGTCGATGTTCGCCACGAAACGGTCATGCCAGTTGCGCAGCGTGTAGGCGTAGTGCAGGCGCCAGATCTCGACATCGGTGACCCACAGATCCTCGCGTTCGACCGCTTGCAGAACCTCGGACATCGAAGGCACATAGCCGCCGGGAAAGATGTATTTGGCGATCCAGGGGCTGGTGGCGCCGGGCGGCGCGTTGCGCCCGATGGTATGGATCAGCGCGACCCCGTCTTCGGTCAGCATGTCGTGCACGCGGTTGAAGTAGGTGCGGTAATGCGGCACGCCCACATGTTCGAACATGCCGATCGACACGATCCTGTCGAAGGTTTCCTTGATCTCGCGGTAGTCCTGGATGCGGAATTCCACCCGGTCCGACAGCCCGGCGCGGCGCGCGCGTTCGGTCGCGATCTTGTGCTGTTCTTCCGACAAGGTGACGCCCAGGACATTGACCCCGTAATCGCGCGCCAGCGTCAGCGCCATGCCCCCCCAGCCGCAGCCGATGTCGAGCACCCGCATCCCCGGCTTGAGCAGGAGCTTTTCGGCGATATGTTTCTTCTTGGCGGCCTGCGCCTGTTCCAGCGTGAAATCGGGATCGCTGAAAAAGGCGCAGGAGTATTGCTTGTCCTCGTCGAGGAACAGATCGTAAAGCTCGCCGTTCAGATCGTAGTGATGCGCGACGTTGCTTTTCGACCGCGATGCGGGATTGTACTGATCCAGCCGCCGCTTGAGCTGTCGCAGGAACTGTTCGCTGTCCAGCACGAGGTTGCGGCGCGTCTTGTCGCGATTGTCGATGATCAGCATCATGAAGTCGCGCAGATCGTCGTCCTGGATCTGGAAACGGCCGTCGACATAGGCCTCGCCCAGCGCCATGTCCGGGTTCAGCACCAGCTTGCGCGGCAGGTCGGGGTCGGTCAACCGGACGTGGATCGCATCGGCTTCCGGCTCTCCGTAGCGCCGGACCTCTCCCGACGGCATTTCAACGGATAACGCGCCACGATGAATGAGATGGCGCAGCATGTAATCTAGGGAACGGGTCCACATTGCAATTTCCTCCGAACAGAGCGTCGTTTCTGTCGATGGCCCTCATTGTCCCCGCACCGTTGCAATCATGGCGCGAAGGTTGTTATGTCGTTAATGTTAAGACGCAA
>NZ_JBRBUA010000066.1:0-7507 GCF_052826345.1 Brevirhabdus sp.
AAGGCCGAATTCTACATCGAGTATTTCGCCATCGACCTGATCATGTCCGACGACGGGCAATGCCAGGGCGTGGTCTGCGGGAAGCTCGACGACGGCACGATCCACGTGTTTTCCGCCAAGATGGTCGTGTTGGCCACCGGCGGCTACGGGCGCGCCTATTTCTCGGCCACCTCGGCGCATACCTGCACCGGCGACGGCGGCGGCATGGCGGCGCGCGCGGGGCTGCCGTTGCAGGACATGGAATTCGTCCAGTTCCACCCCACCGGCATCTACGGCTCGGGCTGCCTGATTACCGAAGGAGCGCGGGGCGAGGGCGGGTATCTGACCAACTCCGAAGGGGAGCGGTTCATGGAACGCTACGCCCCCACCTACAAGGATCTGGCGTCGCGCGACGTGGTCTCGCGCTGCATGACGCTGGAAATCCGCGAAGGGCGCGGCGTCGGCAAGGACAGCGATCACATCCACCTGCACCTCAACCACCTGCCGCCCGAGACGTTGGCCGAACGGCTGCCCGGCATTTCGGACTCCGCGCGCATCTTTGCCGGTGTGGACCTGACCAGGGAGCCGATCCCGGTGCTGCCGACCGTGCACTACAACATGGGCGGCATCCCCACGAATTACTGGGGCGAGGTCCTGCGCCCCACCGCCGACAGCCCCGACGCCATAGCACCCGGTCTGATGGCCGTGGGCGAGGCGGGCTGTGCCAGCGTGCACGGGGCGAACCGGCTGGGTTCGAACTCGCTGATCGACCTGGTGGTCTTCGGCCGTGCCGCCGCGATCCGCGCCGCCAAGGTCGTCGACCCCGAGGCCGCGAACCCGGCGCCCAATCAGGCCAGCATCGACGCCGCGCTGGCGCGCTTCGACAAGCTGCGCCACGCCGACGGGGCCACCCCCACGGCCGAGTTGCGCGACGAGATGCAGCGCACCATGCAGGCTGACGCCGCCGTTTTCCGTACCGACAAGACGCTGGCGGAAGGCGTGGAAAAGATGAAGACCGTCGCGGCGAAAGTGGCCGATCTGAAGGTCACCGACCGATCCATGGTCTGGAATTCCGACCTGATGGAAACGCTGGAGCTGACGAACCTGATGCCCAACGCGCTGGCCACCATCGTCAGCGCCGAGGCGCGCAAGGAAAGCCGCGGCGCCCATGCGCATGAGGATTATCCCGACCGCGACGACGGCGAATGGCGCAAGCACACGCTGGCCACCGTCGAGGACACGCAGGTCACGCTCGGCTACCGTCCGGTGCATGTCGATCCGCTGACCACCCAGGACGAGGGCGGCATAGACCTGACCAGGATCGCCCCGAAAAAGAGGGTCTACTGATGCGCGGGCCGATCGCATCGCTGGCGGGGCTGCTGTTTCTGGCCGCCTGCGCCGCCAACCCGGTTGAGCAGACGACCCGTACCGTGGCGCGCAACGTCGTCGGCCCGATCGTGGCCGAGCGGTTTCCGGGCGTGCCGGCGCAGGCGCTGACCGATTGCATCATCGACAATGCCGCGACGCATGAGCTGCTCGAGATCGCCAAGGCCGCGACGCTGGGGCCGGGCGCCGACACCTACGCCGTCGTGCTGGGCATCGCGCGCCGCCCCGAGGTGCTGCGCTGCGCGGCGATAAACGTCCTGCCGCAGCTATAGGCGCGCGCCGCTCACATGCTTAGATTCAGCACGAAAGGAGGAGAGAGATGGTTCAACTGACGCTCCCCAAGAATTCCCGGATCAAGACGGGCAAGACCTGGCCCAGGCCCGAGGGCGGGAACAACCTGCGCAAGTTCGAGATCTATCGCTGGAACCCCGATGACGGACGCAACCCGAGGATCGACACCTATTTCGTCGATCTCGACGATTGCGGGCCGATGATCCTGGACGCGCTGATCAAGATCAAATCCGAGATCGATCCCACGCTGACCTTCCGCCGGTCGTGCCGCGAGGGCATCTGCGGCAGCTGCGCGATGAATATCGGCGGCATCAACACGCTGGCCTGCATCTACGGCATCGACGAGGTGAAGGGCGACGTCAAGATCTATCCGCTGCCGCATATGCCGGTGGTCAAGGATCTGATCCCCGATCTGACGCATTTCTACGCGCAGCACGCGTCCATCATGCCCTGGCTGGAGACGAAGACCAACCGCCCCCAGAAGGAATGGCGCCAGTCGATCGAGGATCGCAAGAAGCTCGACGGGTTGTATGAATGCGTGATGTGCGCCTCCTGCTCGACCGCTTGTCCGTCATATTGGTGGAACGGGGACAAATACCTGGGTCCGGCCGCGCTGCTGCACGCCTATCGCTGGATCATCGACAGCCGCGACGAGGCCACCGGGGAGCGTCTGGACGATCTGGAAGATCCCTTCAAGCTGTACCGCTGCCACACGATCATGAATTGCACCAAGACCTGCCCCAAGGGTCTGAACCCGGCAGAGGCCATCGGCCATATCAAGAAGATGCTGGTCGAACGTCAGGTCTGACGCCAGATCTGCCGCCACATCTGCCGCGACCACGATGGGGCAGGGGCGTTTGGCCCCGCCCCCGCAGGCCGTACCGCCCAGCACCGCGCGGGGCCGCGCCGTGGCGGGCGCCGCCATTTCCGCGAGGGCTGGCATGCGCTTCAGCGGCCGGTGGAACGGCGGGCGCCGATGTCGTCGCCGCGGATCAGACCGTCGCCGTTGAGATCCTGATCGAGGGTTGCCTCGGCGCCGCCGCGGACCGTCCCGGTCGTGGCGCAGGCCGTCAGAAGGGTCGCGAAGGCAAGCAGGGCGGCAATTGAAAGGGGGGACATGGCACTCTCCTGAAATATGTACTAACGGCAAACGGCCAGAGCGGGGATCGGGTTCCCCCGACAGGTGAAGGTCCCGGCAGACGAAGAACCCGGCAGACGAAGGATATGCGCCAGCCATGACGACGGATACGCCCCCGCCCGTCCCCCCGGCCGACGCCGACGCGCGCCGCGCCGTGGCGCCTGTCATCTGCTATCCGGTCGAAAGCCTGCCTCCGCCACCGCTCGAACTCTACCGCCGTGCGCGTGAAGGGGCGCGCAAGATCGGCGAGACGCTGGTGCCGCCGCGCGACGCCCGAAGCTTTCGCGTCGAGGCGGGCCAGTTCTTTCGCATCACCTCGGTCGAGGGGCCGCAGGTGGGCGATCTGAACCTGTGGAACGCCCGCGATCTGACGGAGCGATTCTATTCCGGCAAGACGCGCGCCCTTCATGCGACGCATCTGACGCGCGGGCACCGGCTGTGGTCGTCCTTTCCGGGGCTGCGGCCGATGGCCACCATCGTGGCCGACACGCTGGAATGGTACGGCACCGACGCTTTCGGCGGCGCGGTGCATGATGTGATCGGCACCCGATGCGACCCCTACACCCATGCGCTGCTGTCGGACGGCGGGCAATATCACCATTGCTGCCATTCGAACCTGACCCGTGCGCTGGCCGCGTATCTGGATGTGCCGGTCCACGAGGCCGAGCCCCTGGTGCACGACGTTCTGAATGTCTTCATGTGTACCGGGTTCACCCGGGATACGGGCCAGTATTTCATGAAGGCAAGCCCCGTGCGCCCCGGCGACTACCTTGAGTTTTTTGCCGAGATCGACCTGCTGGGGGCGCTCAGCACCTGTCCGGGGGGCGATTGTTCCACGGTGCATTCCAGCGACGCCGCCCTCTGTCATCCGCTGCTGGTAGAGGTCTTTGATCCCATCCCCGGCGCCCTGGCGGGCTGGCAGCCGCCGGAGCGCAGCCGCTATGACCGCAGCCACGGCGTTGGGGGCGCGGTTTGATGCCTCCGGCGGGGATATTTTCGCGACAATGAGTGTGGGCGCGGGCAGGATAATGGGCGCGGGCGCGGTTTGGCCGGATCAGGCGAAGGCGGCTTCCAGTGCGATTTCGACCATGTCGCCAAAGCTTTTCTCGCGGTCGGTGCTGGGCAGGGCCTGACCGGTCAGCAGGTGGTCGCTGACGGTCAGCACGGCCAGCGCGCGGCGCTGGTGGCGCGCGGCGAGGGTGTAGAGCTCCGCCGCTTCCATTTCCACGCCGAGGATGCCGTGGCGCACCATCTGTTCATTCAGATCGGGGCGTTCGTCATAGAAGACATCCGCCGAATAGATGCCGCCGACATGGGTGGCGGTGCCCTTGCCCTCGGCGGCGGTGGCGGCGGCGCGCAGCAGCGACCAGTCGGCACAGGGGGCGAAATTGACCTCGCGCAGGATCCCGCGCGAGGGGGTCGACAGGCTGGTGCAGCTCATCGCGAGGATCACGTCGCGCAGCCCGACGTGATCCTGCATCGCCCCGCAGGACCCGATGCGGATCAGCGTCTGCGCGTCGTATTCGGTGATCAGCTCGTTGGCGTAGATCGACAGCGACGGCATGCCCATGCCGGTGCCGTGGATGGTGACGCGGTTGCCGCGCCAGGTGCCGGTATAGCCCAGCATCCCGCGCACCTCGTTCACCAGGACGGGGCTGTCGAGAAAGGTTTCCGCCGCCCATTGCGCCCGCAGCGGATCGCCCGGCAGCAGCACGGTTTCCGCGATGTCGCCGGGCTTGGCGCCGATGTGGATGGTCATGGGCGGCGTCCTTTCTGCTTACTTCGTCAGCACCTGCGCCACCGCGTCGCGGGTGGCGGAGACGACGGTGTCGATTTCGTCTCTGGTGATGCAGAAGGGGGGCGCGAAGCCCAGGATGTCGCCCTGCGGCATCGCCCGCGCGATCACCCCGCGCTCGGCCATCGCGGCAGAGATCTGCGGCCCGACCTTGCGCGCGGGGTCGAAAAAGCTGTGCGCCTCGCGGTCTTCGACGAACTCGACCGCGCAGAGCAGCCCGTCGCCGCGCACCTCGCCGACATGTGGATGATCGCCAAGCGCTTCGGTCAGGCTGGATTTGAGGTATGCGCCCATCGCGCCCGCGTTCTCGACCAAGTTCAGATCGTCGATGAGCTTGAGATTGGCCACGCCCGCCGCCGCCCCGATGGGGTGGGCGGAATAGGTCCAGCCGTGGCCGATGGGGCCGTTTTCATCGGTGCCCTGTTCCAGCACCTTCCACATCCTGTCGGAAATGATCGACCCCGACAGGGGCGCATAGGCCGACGTCAGCCCCTTGGCGATGGTCATGATGTCGGGGCGCATGCCGTAGTGATCCGATCCGAACATGGATCCCAGGCGGCCGAAGCCGGTGACGACCTCATCGGCGATCAGCAGTATGTCGTGGCGGTCCAGCACGGCCTGGATGGCGGGCCAGTAGCCTTCGGGCGGGGGCACGATGCCGCCGGTGCCCAGGATCGGCTCGCCGATGAAGGCGGCGATGGTGTCGGCGCCTTCGCGGGCGATCATCTCTTCCAGATCGGCCACGCATCGGGTGGTGAAATCGGCATCCGACGTGCCGGGCGCGGCCTCACGGAACTTGTAGGGCGCGGTGCTGTGCAGGATGCCCGCCAGCGGCAGGTCGAATTTCCTGTGGAACAGTTCCAGCCCGGTCAGCGAGCCGGTGACCAGCCCCGACCCGTGATATCCGCGCCAGCGCGAGATGATCTTTTTCTTTTCAGGGCGGCCGAGGATGTTGTTGTAATACCAGACCAGCTTGACGTTCGTTTCATTCGCATCCGACCCGCCCAGGCCGAAATAGACCTTGGACATGTGATCGGGCGCACGGTCCAGCACCATCTGCGCCAGGGTGATCGAGGCCTCGGTGCCGTGCCCGACATAGGCGTGGTAATAGGACAGCGCGCGGGCCTGATCGGCGATGGCTTCGGCGATTTCCTGACGGCCGTAGCCCACGTTGACGCAGTAAAGCCCGGCAAAGGCGTCAAGCAGCCGCTTGCCGTCGCGATCCTCGATATGCACGCCGCTGCCGCCGGTGACGATCCGAGAGGGGCTTTCGCCGCGGGCGTGTTGGGCAAGGTGCGTGGACGGGTGGAAAAAGCTGTCGCGGTCCCACCGGTCGAGCGTGTCATTCGCGATCATACCGGGATCCTCCATCAGGTGATGAGGTCCGTGGTGGCCGAAAAGCTACTCTGCTGCAACCGCTTTCGGATCGGCGAGCGCCACGATGTCGAACATGATCCGGTTCAGTTCGAAATCCTTGGGGGTATAGACGCGGGCGACGCCCATCGCGCGCAGCCGGTCGGCGTCGGCCTGCGGAATGATACCGCCCACCACGACGGGCACATGGGCCAGTCCCGCGTCGCGCATGTGGGCCATCAGATCCTCGATCAGGGGCAGGTGGCTGCCCGACAGGATCGACAGGCCGACGACATGGGCCTGCTGTTCGACGGCGGCGGCGGTGATTTCGGCGGGGGTCAGGCGGATGCCCTCATAGTGGAACGCCATGCCGCAGTCGCGGGCGCGGGCGGCGATCTGTTCGGCCCCGTTGGAATGCCCGTCGAGCCCGGGCTTGCCCATCAGGAACGTCAGCCGCCGGCCCAGCCGGTCGGACACCGCATCGACCTGGGCGCGGATCTCCTCCAGCCCTTCGGTGCGGTTCGAGGGGTTGCGCGACACGCCCGTCGGCGCGCGGTACTGGCCGAAGGCCTGGCGCACCATGTCGCCCCATTCGCCGGTGGTGGCGCCCGCGCGGGCCGCCGCGATCGAGGGCGGCATGATGTTGGCGCCCGATGCGGCGGCCTTGCGCAGCGCCTCCAGCGCCTGCTGCACGGCGCGGTCATCGCGCGCGGCGCGCCAGGCGTCGAGCCGCGCGATCTGGTCGGCCTCGGCATCGGCATCGGCCGCCATGATCGACCCTTCGCCCGCCGTCAGCGGCGAGGGCTCGGCCTCCGTCCAGCGGTTCACGCCGACGACGGTGGTCTCGCCCGCTTCGATCCGGGCGATGCGGGCGGCGTTCGAATCCACCAGCCGCGATTTCATATAGTCGATGGCGCGCACCGCGCCGCCCATGCCGTCGATCTGCGCCAGTTCGGCCCGCGCGCCGTCCTTCAGCGCCTCGACCTTTTTCGTCACCGCTGGGTTGCCGTCGAACAGATCGCCGAATTCCAGCAGATCGGTTTCATAGGCCAGGATCTGCTGCATCCTGAGCGACCATTGCTGATCCCAGGGGCGCGGCAGGCCCAGCGCCTCGTTCCAGGCGGGCAGCTGCACGGCGCGGGCGCGGGCGTTTTTCGACAGGGTGACGGCCAGCGTTTCAAGCAGGATGCGGTAGACGTTGTTTTCCGGTTGCTGCTCGGTCAGCCCGAGCGAATTCACCTGAACGCCATAGCGGAAGCGGCGATACCTTTCGTCCTCGATCCCGTAGCGGTCGCGACAGATCTCGTCCCACAGCTCGGTGAAGGCGCGCATCTTGCACATCTCGGTCACGAACCGGATGCCGGCATTCACGAAGAAGCTGATCCGCCCGACCATCGCCGGAAACTCGGCGTCCGGCACCTTGCCTTTCAGGTCGTCCAGCACCGCAATGGCCGTGGCCAGCGCATAGGCCAGTTCCTGCTGCGGTGTCGCACCAGCCTCTTGCAGGTGATAGGAACAGACGTTCATCGGGTTCCACTTGGGCAGGTGTTCGCGGGTAAAGGCCG
>NZ_JBRBUA010000067.1:0-19753 GCF_052826345.1 Brevirhabdus sp.
ACGCACCGCGTCCCAGCCCAGCCCCTCGTCGGGGTCCAGATCGAAGACCAGGCGGTCGGGCCTGTCCAGACGATCGCGACGCGCCCCCCAGACGTGGAATTCCAGCGTGCCCATCTGCGCCGCCGCGACCAGTCCGCCGGGGCCCGTGGCATAGAGATACCGGGCCGCATTCCCGTCGCTTTCGCCGATTTCGACGCGGCCCAGTTCGCGGGGCATCCCGCCGGTGTCGTGCTTCTGGAAAAAACATTGTCCGTCGATCCCCGAAGGGCAGCGGAACAGAGACAGCGGACGCTGACCGATCAGCCCGATCATGCGTTCGCCGACACGATCATAGTGGCGCGCCACATCGCCCTTGGTGCAGCCCGCTTCCGGAAAGACCCTGCGACCCTCATGGGTGACGCGGATGCCGCGAATCCCGGTTTCCTCGTTCTGTTGCATCGGTTCCTCCAACCGGACCTGATCGGCGGTCTTGTCGTGGCGCAATCCCAGGAACGCGCCGTGACGGATATGGCCGTCGGCGGTGAATTCGGTGAACTCGACTTCGGCCACCAGGTCAGGGCGCAGCCAGGATGCGCCACGCGCGATGGCCGCGGGCACATCACCGACCGGCGGGGTCTTGCGGGGGGTGAAGGCGGCAGACAGATCCTTCATCGAGGCCTCGGAAAAGCCTGTGCCGACGCGACCCTTGTAGCGCAGCTTGCCGGCTTCGTGCGAGGCTACCAGAAGCGATGCGAACGGCCGCCCCTTCTTGTCCGAGGGGCTGAATCCCACGATCACGAATTCCTGCCGTCGCGTGCACTTGGTCTTCAGCCAGGTCTTGGCGCGTCCACCGCGATAGGGTGCGTCGAGACGCTTTGACACCGTGCCTTCGCCCCCGGCCTCGCAAGCCGCGGCGAAGATCCGGGCGCCGTGGCCGATGACGTGGTCGCTTGTCCGCAGCGCGCCGCCGGCCGGCAGACCCGCCAGCAATCCGGCCAATCGTTCGCGCCGCTCGATCAGGGGCGCGTCGGTCAAGTCGGTGCCGTCCACGCGCAGCAGGTCAAAGGCGAAAAAGACCAGATCGCCCCCCTCCTTGAGTGCGCGTTGCAGCGATGAAAAGGCCGATTGCCGAATCCGATCGGCCATCACCTCGCCGTCGATCAGGGCGGTGTCGCAGGGCAAGGCGTCGAACGCCGTGGCCAGGCGGCCGAAACGATCCGTCCAGTCCTTGCCCGAGCGGGTATAGAGCCGCGTCCCTCCGCCACCCAGCGCGGCAAGGCATCGGTAGCCGTCGAACTTCGTCTCGTGCAGCCAATCGTCACCCTCGGGTGGCTTGTCGACCAGCGTGGCAAGCTGCGGCGTGGTGAAGGCCGGCCGTTTGCCCCGGCGTTTTCGATCCGCGGCCGCGGATGCGACCGGACCGACCGCGGCCGCGATCCGTTTCATCGGGCGGCCGGTCCTGACCGAGACGTCGAACTGGTCGGTCAACGCGTCCGGTTCCTCCCCTGCGTCGTCGTCGATCTCCTTGATCAGCAGCCAGTTTTCCCGCTTGTCATCGGGCTTTCGCTGCATCCGCACCAGGGTCCATCCGCCGTGCATCCGGCTGCCCTGAAGCGTGAATTTCAGCTTGCCCTTCTTCAGGCCCTGCCCGAAATTCTCCTGCGCCGACCAGGTGCCCTCGTCCCACAGCATCACCGTTCCGGCACCGTATTCGCCTTTGGGGATCGTGCCTTCAAAGCCGGCATAGTCGATCGGATGATCCTCGGTCCGGACCGCAAGGCGTTTTTCGCGCGGATCGGAGGAAGGGCCCTTGGGGACAGCCCAACTGAGCAACACGCCATTCCATTGCAGCCGGAAATCGTAGTGCAGGTGGGAGGCGGCATGTTTCTGCACGATGAAGCGGTGATTGTCGTCTGCGGCAGCCGGAATCCGGCCTATCGGCTCGCCGGTGCGGGTGAAATTGCGCTTGTCGTTGTATTCGGCCAGAGGGTCGGCCGGCCGAGCGTCGCGGCGGGTCATCACGACGCCTTCTTGCGCTTCGGCTTCTTGCTGTCGGCCGCCCGCGCGGTCTTCAGGCTCTGTTTCAGCGCGCTCATCAGATCGACGACCTTGTCGCCGCCGGCAACTTCACGTTCGGCGTCGTCGCGGACTCGTGGGGCTTTCTTGTCCTTTCGCTTGGCCTCCAGCAGATCGCGCAGCGCCGCGGCATATTTGTCGGTATAGGCGGTGGCGTCGAAGGGCGCGGATTTGCGTTCGATCAGCGAGGTGGCAACCTCGACCAGTTCGACATCGGCGGGTGCATCCTCGATACCGGTGAAAATCTGATCGGCCTCGCGCAGTTCGTTTTCGTAATGCAGCGATTCCATCAACAAGCCGTCGCCACAGGCCTTGACGGCGGCAAGATATTCCTTGCCGCGCATCGTCACCTGGCCCAGCCCGACCTTGTTCGTCTGCCGCAGCGCGTCGCGCACGACGCGATAGGCATCCTCGGCCAGATCGTCGGAAGGGACGATGTAGTAGGGCTTGTTGAAGTAGATCGGCGGTATATCGCGAAAATCGACGAACTGAACCAGTTCGAAGGTCTTTTTCGTCTCCAGCTTGATCGCGTCGATTTCTTCGGGGTCGATCAGCAGATATTCGTCATCCCCGATCTCGTAGCCCTTGACGATTTCGGCCGCATCCACTGGTCCGATCTCGGGCACGGTCTTTTCATATCGCACCTTCTTGCCCGAAGGCCGGTGAATCTGGCGAAATGACACGCGGCCATCGGGTTTCGTGGCCGAATAGATCTCGACGGGGATGGCGACCAATGACAGCCGAAGCTGACCCTTCCACAATGCGCGCGGTGCCATTTCCGTCCTTTCCCTCGGGGTCCACGAGAATGATCAAAGGCATTTCGGAAGAATATACGCCTTGCGCGGCGCGATGGTTCCTGAACCGGCCCCCATTTGGACCGTTTCTTCCGGCGCCGGAATGGGCGCCTGCCGTCGCCCCGCAGTCAAGGACGGGACTGCCGTTCGCGTGAGGCATATTGCCGGCCGCGACAGGGGTCAGCGCCTGCCGATCCGGGCAAACAGGCGGGCGAAAACGCCCGCCGGACTTTCGAAGATACAGGCCGCCTGGTGGCCGCAGGGCCGGCGCGGTCCAGAGATGGACTGCCCCGCCTCGATGCGCGCTACCAGATCGCGCGCTCGCGATCATGGAACCGCCGCGCAGCGACCTTGACGAAGGCATCGGGGTCCAGGTCCACGACACCCTCATCCCTGGTGACGCCCGCCGCATCCAGAAGCGGTTTCGCCGCATCCTCGGCCGCGATCGCTTTCAGATGCGCGAAGGCGTCCGAGACGAAATCGATCGCCGGCTTGTAGCTGGCCAGCGCCCGTGCGTCCTCTGACCCGATCACCAGGGCGATCGCATCCAGAAGAACCGATGGCGTGGCGGCAAGTTGCGCCTCGGCATGGCCACGCTGCCTTGCGATCATCACCGCCACGCCGCCGGCCGCTTCGACCGCTTCACGAATGGCCTTGGCGCGCGCGGAATCGCCCCCGGCGCCGATGACAATCCCGACCTTGCGGCCCGCGAGGCTGGGCTTCGACCGCTTCAGGATCGACAGCGCGTCCGAGGGCGGCATGTCGATCGGGGCCCGCTGCGGCGTCGCGGCCTCGGGCAGATCTTCGGCCAGGCCGCGGGCCACGGCGCCGGCGAGATCTTCGTCGATCACCCGCAGATGACCCAGAATCCGGCTGCGGACATGATCCAGTCCCACGTTCGACAACTCGAAGGTGATCGCCTCGGCGATGTGGCGCTGTTCGACCTGGGTCTGGCTGCGATAGAACAACCGCGCCTGGCTGTAGTGATCGCCGAACAATTCGGGCCTGACGCGCAGCTTGGCATCGGGCGAGTTGCCCAGATCGGTCATCGCAGGGGCGGTGGCAAAACCCCGATCCACGGCGCGCGGACCGCCGTCCTCGCCGGCTTCGGCAAGACTGTTGGGTTCATAATTGGCCCGTCCCTTGGGCACCGCCATCTGCATCATCCCGTCACGCTGGAAATTCTGCATCGGGCATTTCGGGGCATTGATCGGCAATTGATGGAAATTGGCGGTTCCCAGCCGCGATTTCTGGGTGTCCAGATAGCTGAACAGCCGCCCCTGCAACAGCGGATCGTCGGTAAAGTCGACGCCCGGCACCACATGCGAGGGACAGAAGGCCGCCTGCTCGGTCTCGGCAAAGAAGTTGTCGGGATTGCGATCCAGCACCATCCGGCCGACGACGCGCACCGGGATATCCTCTTCCGGAACAAGCTTGGTCGCGTCCAGGACGTCATATGGCTGCCGGGCGGCCCAATCCGCGTCAAAGACCTGGATGCCCAGATCCCATTCGGGATGATCGCCGCGTTCGATGGCCTCCCACAGATCCTGTCGGTGATAGTCCGGGTTGGCGCCCGCTGTCTTGACCGCCTCGTTCCAGACCTGGCTCTGAAGCCCCAGCCGTGGCTTCCAGTGAAACTTGACAAAGGTGGACTTGCCCTCGTCATTGACCAGACGGAAGGTGTGGATCCCGAAACCCTCGATCATGCGGAGACTGCGCGGAATCGCCCGGTCGGACATCGCCCACATGATCATGTGCAGCGATTCGGGCATCAGCGAGACGAAATCCCAGAAAGTGTCATGGGCCGTGGCGGCCTGGGGATAGCCCCGATCGGCCTCCATCTTCACGGCGTGGATCAGATCGGGAAACTTGATCGCGTCCTGGATGAAGAACACGGGGATATTGTTGCCGACCAGATCGAAATTGCCCTCTTCGGTATAGAACTTGACCGCAAAACCCCTGACATCGCGGGGGGTGTCGACGCTGCCCGCCCCGCCCGCGACGGTGGAAAAGCGGGTAAAGACCGGCGTGCGGCCCTTCTTCGACAGGAATTGGGCGCGTGTCAGTTCAGGAATGGGATCGGTGCATTCGAAATAGCCATGCGCACCCGACCCGCGGGCATGCACGATCCGTTCGGGGATACGCTCGTGATCGAAGTGAAAGATCTTCTCGCGCAGGATGAAGTCTTCCAGAAGGGAAGGCCCGCGCGCGCCCGCCTTCAGGCTGTTCTGGTTGTCGCTGAGCGCGACGCCCTGATTGGTGGTCAAGGGCTTGCCGCCACGCTGATGCAGCTCGCCCGCCTCACCGCTCTTGTTGCTGGTGTCGGTCACGGCACTCTCCTGTCCTGATTTGTGATCCGGCATCCGCAAGGACGCCCGGCGAACAACGCAGGTGATGGCTGACCGTTCCCGCGAAAGACGAAATCCCGGATCAGCGGCGCCGCCCTTGTCCGGCGCCGACGCGCGCCGTGTCCGTGATCGGGCGATGCGAGACCGCCCGCAATGGTCGGTGGCGACGGAACGAAGCGCGCGCGGAGGGCGGGCCACGACCGCCCTTGGCATCGTCGGCGCGCGTCCTGGAAATGGTTGACTGATGCAAAAAATGCGAGCGACGTGCCTGCGGGGCCGACTCTCGCTCCGGCTAAAGCCTTTCGACACCGCCGTTTTTTCGACCGGACGGCGCATGGCGGAAAACTGCCCGGAACATGCGACCCCGCCGAACGGAAGGGGAGGAATGTCGTGACGGACATAACCAGTACCCGGGACATGCCACCCTCCGGCCGACATCCAAGCGACCTGCTGGAACCGATCCATCATTACAGCGACCGTGCCGCGCGAACCTGGCTTTACAGTTCCGTCTTCTGGCTGATGTTCGTCACCCTGGTCGGCCTGACCATCGCGACCGAGTTGATCGCGCCGAACATCTTTGCCGGCATCCCCTATCTGGTCTTCAGCCGGATCCGGCCGATCCACGTGAACGGGGTCATCTTCGCCTGGCTGTCGATGATGTATTTCGGCGGTGCCTTCTATGTCCTGCCGCGGCTTCTGGGCTTGCGGGAGATGTGGGGCGAAAGCCTTGCGGTCTGGATGGCGTGGGCGTGGAACCTGACGATGGCCGCGGGCTTTGCCGGGCTGTCGATGGGATATACCCAGGGGCGTGAATATACCGAACTGATCTGGCCGGTCGATGTGGCGGTGGTGGTCGTGCTGCTGATCAACATCTACATCATCCTGATGACGGTGCTGGCGCGGCGGATCAGGCCGCTTTACGTCACCGTCTGGTGGAGCGTCGCCAGCCCGATCTGGCTGGCCGCAGATTATTTCATCGTCAACGTGATGTGGCGGCCGGGCACGTTGCTGGGCAACGGCATTCCGGGGGCGCGGCTGTCCGGCGCGCTGGAAGACCCGCTGGCCGACGGAATGCTGAACTGGTGGGGAAACCACAACCTGTTCGGATTGTGGCTGACGCCGATGATGGTCGGGCTGATGTATTACTTCGTGCCCAAGATCACCCGAACGCCGCTTTACAGCCACACCCTGTCGCTGGTGTCGTTCTGGGGCATCGCCTTCTTCTACACCGGGGTCGGGCACCACCATCTGTTGCAGGCGCCCATCCCCGGCTGGCTGAAGACCTTCGCCACCGTCAACTCGATCATGCTGCTGGTTCCGGTCTTCGCCTTCGTGGGCAATATCTGGCTGACCATGCGCGGCAACTGGGACAAGTTCTTCGTCAACATTCCGCTGCGCTTCATGCTGACCGGGTTCCTGTTCTATTTCCTGGTCAACGTGCAGGGCTCTTTCATGGCGGTGCCGGCGTTCAACAAGATGATCCACTTCACCAATTTCATCGTCGCGCACGCCCATCTGGCGCTGCTGGGGGCGTTCACCTTCTTCGGCATGGGGCTGATCGAATACATGGTGCCGCAGATGGCGCGGCGGCCGGTCTACAGCCGCAAGATTTCGGAATGGACCTACTGGCTGCTGCTGACGGGCTTTTTCGGCTTCTTCTGGGTGCTGACCATCGCCAGCTTCCTGCAAGACGAAAGCTGGGCGCGGGGCGAGCCCGAGGTCAACGTTCTGGCGATGATCCGGCCGCAATATATCGGCCGCGCGATCTTCGGCGCGCTGATCGTGTTCTCGACCTTCACCCTGGCATGGAACGTCGTCGCCACCGTGTTCAGCGATACGAGCGCCGGCACCCGCCGCGCCTTCCGCCGTGCCGTGGCCCTGGAGCCGGGAGAGTAGCGACATGGACAACCGCAACCGCATCCCCGAACACCCCCCCTACCCCGAAAAGCTGCTGCGCGCACATCGTGGCCGCCGGATGCTGATGACCCCCGGCATGGTGGCGATCGGCGGGCTTCTGGCCTTTTTCACCGTGGTGTTTTCGGTGGTCGTCCTGCCCACCAGCACCTACAAGCCACAGGTATCGCCCAACTGGCTGCCGCTGGACGATACCCAGGTATCAGGCCGCGCCGTCTATCTGGCCAATGGCTGCGTTTATTGCCATAGCGGCTTCAGCCGGCCGCAGGATGTCTTCACCGGATCCTCGGCGCTTTACGCGCGCGCCTCGCAGCCGGGCGACTATGCCGGCATCAGCCAGAGCCCGAACACGCTGGGCAGTATCCGCACCGGGCCGGACATCTCGAACGAAGGCGGCACCCATCCGGATGGCTGGCACCGCTCGCATTACTGGAACGCGCGCAGCACCACACCGATGTCGGTGATGCCCCGCTTCAGCTTTCTCAGCGCCGACGAGACCGATGCGCTGATCAGCTATACGCAAAGCCAGGGCGGCAAGCTTGCGGCACTGCGCTATGCGGCGACGCAGACCGGCAACTACCTGATGCGGCTCAATGCCGGCAAGGCGGGTCTGGACGATCCCGGCGTGCCGGTGGCCGATCTGGTGGCGCAGTTGCGCGGCACGGGCGAGCTGCGCGAGAACGGCACGCCCAAGGACAAGGCACCAAGCGGCATGAGCTGGATGGACGTCTGGCACATGAACAGCTTCTCGCGATCCTACTGGCTGACCGACAACCCGCTGGAGGTCAATGCCGAGAACCTGATGCGCGGCAAGGCGACCTATATACAGCGCTGCGCGGGCTGTCATGGCCGCAATGGTGACGGCAAGGGGCCGGGCGCCGAGCGGCTGAAGGTCAAGCCCTTCGATTTCACCCAGACCAACCTGCCCTATGACACCGGCACCTCCAGCGGCATGATGTATCACCGCATCCTGACCGCCGGGCCCGGCACCGCGATGGAGAATTTCGGCACCCGCCTGTCGGTCGCCGAGATCTGGCGCACGGTGATGTTCCTGCGCACCATCCCCAATGGCGGACTGAAGGAAACCCTGCCCACCGTCGAAATGTACGAACGCTGGAATCCCCCTGAAACCGCGCTGCGCTATATCGCGGAAAACCCGATCGACGAGACCTATACCGACCTGCCGAAGACCGATGACCCGTTCATGCAGGCCGCGCGCTGGATCGCGCCCGGCATGACCGCGAACGACACGATCTATGTCGGCGGCAAGCTGCCCATCACCCTTGACCGGCTCGCCGGGGTGATCGGCGGATTGTACCGGGCCGACATCCAGCGCCGATACGACGACGCCACGGCGCGCGGCGAGGCGATTCCCGCGCTTGCCGAACTGCAGGATACGGAAGGGCTGGTGTTCCATGCACCCTGATCATTTTCAACCGCGCCAAACGGCCGCCGCCTGCGCCGCGGCCTCCGCCCTCGCCATGGCCGCCGCACCGGCATGGGCCAGCGTCTCTCCAAAGGGCGCGGAGTTCGTCATGGCGGACTGGATGCTGCTGTCGTTCCTGTCCTTTGCCGGCGCGGCGCTGGTGGTGTTCCTGATCGCGGTCCGGCGGGGAATGTTCGTCGGCATGGAAGAGGCGAAATATCCGCTGCTTTCGGTCGAAGAGCCCGATTACTACACGCCCGAATGGGCGAAGGAGGACGGTGATGCAGCCCAGTGGAAGTGATCCCGCGACGGTGGATGCGATCAACCGCTATATCTATGCCCAGTATATGGATCGCATCCCGACCGATCGCACCGAGATCCTGTGGCGCGGGCCGATCTATGAGGTGCTGTTCGCGGTCACCCTGATTGCATTCTTCTTTTCGGTTGTCTTCCTGATGCGGCTGACATTCCGTCAGCGCGCCGAACTGACCGAACTGACCTCTTTCGCCGGCCAGTTGACCGAGCGGGCGGGCATGATACGGCTGTTTTCCTATGTCGTCTGGACCGCGACGACGGTCTATGCGGCCTATTTCGCGGTCACGGCGATCTTCCGCGGTATCATCTATTGAGGTGGGTCCATGGCCGAAGGTCATTCCTATAGCTACGTCACCACCGCCACGCTGTCCGGCGATACATGGGCACGGGTACAGCCGCTGCTCGAATCCTGGAAGCCGGTGCTTCAGGATCTGCCGGGATATGCCGGAAGCGACGTGATGGCGCGCACGACCGGGAACGGCGCACTGAGAATGCATGTGCGCGTCACCTGGCTGACCCGGGAGCAGTTGGAAGAGTTCGCGGATTGCCGCTGGGAAACCGAGCGGATGATCGCCGCGACCGGGGCAGAGCCCGGCGACATGCGCTCGGAGACGTTCGAGCATTTCATCTGAAGCGACGGAAGGGCAAGATCATGGCGCAGATTTCAGTGACCGACGCACCACCGGTGGACCTGCCGCGCCCCTTCAGCGACGACGAGATCGACCAATCCTTTCAAGTCGAGGACGACCGCTGGAGCCGTCGGGCGCAGATCGGGGACTGGTTGATCCTGGCGGCGATGATCGCCGTTTCGCTGGGCTATCACCTGGCGATCTTCGCGTTGCAGCCGGGCCTGCGCTGAGCGATGCGCGTCGAAGACATATCCAACCTCGATGCCTTGCTGTTCGTGCTTTTCCTGGCGGCGGCGTCGCTGCTTGTCTTCCGGCTCGTCCCGCGTGCCGGTCCGCGCGCCGAGGCCGAGACCTTTTCCGCCGCCGAGATCGCGCGCTATGACGGCGCCCTGACGAAATATGCGCTGACCGTCGCCGGGGCGCTGCTTGTGGGCAGCCTGCACCTTGCGGTCAAGTCGCTGCCACCCGTGGCCCGCTGGCTGGCACAGGCCGGACGCGGCGGCCACCTGGCCGCCAACATCGCCTACAGCCACATGGTGATCGTCATGGGTGGCACGATCGCGGTGACGGGTCTGACATGGTATGTCCTGCCGCGGGTTGTGCAACGCCCCCTCTACAGCGGAACGCTGGCCCAGCTGGCGTTCTGGGGCACGGTTCTGGGCGCCGGGGGGTTCTATCTGATCAACCTGTTCGGCGGCGTGACGATGGGCGCGCTGGTGCATGGCGGCATGACCGACGCCGAGGCATCGGACGCGCTTGGCATCTGGCGGACGCTGCCGACGGCGGGCGCGGCGACGCTGATGGGCGTGGGCTACTGGATTTTCGTCATCAACGTGCTGGCAACCTGCTGGCTGGGGCGCCGGGTCGCCGGTGCGCGACCGCTTGCGCATCTTGCCGGTTTCTTCGTGCTGGGCACCATCGGTCTGCTGGTCGGCACGGTGCAGGGCGTTCTGCAGGTCATGCCGGACAACGAGGAATGGCTTGCCGCTGCCGGAGTGGCCGGACGCTACATCGATCCGATCTCGCATGCCCATGTCAACCTTCTGACCGGGGTCATGATGCTGATCGGCGGCCTTGTCTTCGCCCTCGCAGACCCGCCCGCCCAGGGATCGCACGGTCGCCGCATGGCCGCGCGCGTGTTCTGGACGCTGGGGCCAGGATCGGTGGCGCTGTATCTTGCCTTTCTGGTTCTCGGCCTGACCGAGGGCAAGCTGATCGTGACCGAAGGTCTCGGCTTCGCGCAGGCGACCGAACGGCTGGGCCTCTGGCACAGCATTCCGCTTGCAGCATCCGCAGGCGTCGTCCTGTTCGGCCTGTGGTCGCTGCTGGGCGCCATCGTCATGCGCTTTGCCCGGGGCATCGGGCGACGCGCGGGCTCGGGGTTGATCTGCCTCGGCGTGGCGATCCTGATCGCGGGAACGATGCAGGGCGCGCTGCAGATTCTGCCGGAGGTCAAGAACTGGATGGTCGAGGCGGGCAGCGCCGGTGTCGCCGTCGCGCGAACCCATGCCCAGGTCAACATGCTGGGCGGCGTTCTGACGATCCTGACCGGCCTGATGCTGCGCATCGGCCGTCCGATCCTCGGGGCCGATCCCGCGCCGGAATTCGACCTGCGTCTGGCAAGACTGATGGGCGCGGGCGTGGCGCTGTATTATCTTGGCGCCCTGGCCGGAGCGATCGCAGCCGGACAGGCGATCCGTTCCGGGGCAGAACCGCAACCGGGGCTTTGGGCCTGGTTCTTCGCCTCGGGCGTCATCGCGGGCGCTTTTCTCTATGCCCGTGCGGCGGCGCTGTTGCTGGGCTTCGTATGGCGCGCGACACCGGTGCAACGGGCCGCAGGCTGGCGCATGGTCAAGGCCGAAATGGCCCGGCACGACGGGCCGCGACCACGCTGGCTGCGCCAGGTTCCGATCGCAGCACTGCTCTTGCCGGAAACGATCGGAGCCGTGACAGGCTTTCCCGGGCTGGGCTGGATCCTGTCGGGCCGCGCCCTCATCGGCGTTCCGCTGATCTTCGCTGGTCCAGCCCTGGCCTGGGCCGTTCTTCCGCTGATCCTGTCGCCCTATGGGCCGGTCGCCCGCCCCGATACGCTGTTCATCATAATCCAGGGATATCTGATCGTTTCCGCCACCTTGTCGGTCCTGACGCTTTGGGCCTGCATCAGGTCAGAGCGAAGCTTGAGGCCCGGACAGATCGCCTGATAACGAACCCGGTCTTGCGAGTCTTGCCGCACGGGGTTCGATCGTATCGTCTGAGGCTGCCACGGTCCCCGGCGGGCGGGCGCGCAAGGCATCAAGGCAGGTGCGCGTCAGTTGGGCGGAACCGCCGCCAATTTCTTGCCCGGTTTCTTGATGACGAGGAAGTAGATAAAGACCAGCGTCAGCAGGACGAAGAACAGGCTGTCGGGGTTCGTGAGGAAAGTCGTTGGATCGCCGTTGGACAAGGCCAGCGATCGCCGCAAAAATTCCTCAAGATTGGGGCCCAGAATATAGCCGAGCAGCATCGTGATCACCGGAAAGCCGTTGCGCCTCAGATGGAAGGCCAGAACACCCATGCCCAGAGCCATGAACATCTGAAAGGTCGAATAGGTGGAAACATAGCTTCCCACGACGGCCAGGATGGTGATGACCGCGTAGAGAACATCCTTGCGGACGGAGACGATCCTGATGAAATACGGACCGATCAGATAGAGCGTCAGGGGAATGAGCACGACCGCGCTGAACAGCAGGGTTGCCAGCATCGGGGCTATCAGCCCGGCCTGATCCGACATCAGTTGCGGGCCGGGCTGGATGCCGTTGATGACCAGGACGCCGAGCATGATGGCAGTGATCGGATCGCCGGGAATCCCGAAGGTCAGCATCGGAACCATGGCACCGCCACAGACGGCATTGTTGGCACTTTCAGAGGCTGCGATGCCTTTGGGATTTCCCTTGCCGAAGGTTTCCGGCTCGGAAGATGTTCGGACCGCCTCGGTATAGGCGAGAAACGAACCCATCGATCCTCCGGCACCCGGCAGCGTCCCGACGAAATAGCCGATCAGGCTGGATTTGAGATAGCAGACGAACCCGATCTTGCGAATCTCGGAAAGCGGCGGCAGAAAATCCCGCCGTCTGATCCTGACCTTTTCCGCGGCCGCCGTTGCAGCGGCGATGTCATTGGTCGAACTCGCCTGGATCAGCACTTCGGCGATGGCGAATGTCCCGATGATGACGGGCATCAGGTCGATCCCCGCGGTCAGGTTGCTGTAGCCATAGGTGAACCGGGTGATCGGTTCCATCGCGTCGAGGCCGATGGTTGCAAGCATGAGGCCAATGCAGGCTGCCAGCCCGGCCTGGGGGATGCGGCCGCGCTGCGCAATCACGACGACGACGATGGCAAAGGCCAGCAGCGAGAACTTGCCGGTCGTCTTGACGAGCAGGGAAACCTCGGCCACGAATGGCGCGACCGCGATCAGCAGCAGCGCCCCCAACGCGCCGCCGAACATGGAACCCAGGGCCGCGTGACCCAACGCCAACGCACCCTTGCCCTTCTGTTGCATGGGATAGCCGTCCAGCGCGGTCATCATCGACGATGGCGCGCCCGGAATATTGATCGTGACCGCGGTGATGCTGCCCCCGCACATGCCGGCCATATAGATGCTGGCAGAGGCCATGAGCGCTGTTTCAACACTGAGCGTGTATGTGACCGGCAGCAGCAGGGCCATCGCCAGCGTCGCGGTCAGGCCCGGAATCGCCGCAAAGATGGTTCCGATCACGAAGCCCATGACGACATAGGTCAGGTTCAGCGGATCCAGGAGCAGGGTGCTGCTGCTGATGACAAGTAAGATGAAATCCATGATCTAACCCCACAAAGTCGGGAGCCGGACCCCGAACAATTGCTGGAACATGACGTAGGCGATCACGACAATCGCCACGGATATGACAGCCTTCTGCAGCAGCTTTTCAAAAGAAGAGAAAAGCACGACAAGCACGAAAACGAAAATTCCCGACGAGATGAAATATCCGGCAGGCTTGAAGGCAATGATGTAGATGAAGATGGCCAGGACAACCCAGAGATGGGTGAAGTTTCGAGGTCCACTTGCACCGGGTTCCTTGGGTTCGGTGCGGATCTTCTGAAGAATGAGAATGCTGGAAAAGACGATTGCGGCGCCTCCCACCAGGATGGGAAAGAACGAGGGCGTCAATCCGCTTTCGGATACGGGCGCACCCAAACCGACCGCGGAAATGAAGTATCCGACAGACACTGCAAGAGTGACATAGAGAAATAGCGGCGGCCTTTTCACGAGCATCGTCTTCTCCGGGACTGGGGGTGGAACGGCGCGTCGGCGCGAAGCGCCTGCCCATGCGTTCAGGTATGAAGAAAATCGTTGGATCACGGATGCGCCAACCCGCCGCGTTGCCAGCATGGGATGACGTCGTTGGTTCGGGCGACATCCTCCACCGCCACGGCAAGCCTCGGCCGGGCCCAAGTCTCCGATACCAGATCGGAGGCTTGGGTCCCTGCAAGGATCAGAGGTCCAGTTCGTCCATGAGCTTGAACGTCTTGTCCTGAAGTTCGCCCATCCAGATCTTGACCTCGTCAGAGCCGAGCCAATCCGGAGTAACCCCAACCTGTTTCAGCCAATCCTGAAATTCTTGGCTGTCATAGGCCGTCTTGAACACGGTTTCGAGCGTCGTGACGGCCTCTTCGGGCGTGTCTTTCGGCGCTGCCAGAATGATGAAGCTGCCGGTTTGCAGGTCGTAACCCTTGGAGCTGATCGTTGGCACGTCCGTATAGGTCATGTTTTGCACCGAGGTCAGTTCGACCACGCCTTTGGCATCACCCGACGAAATGATGCCGCTGAAATCGCCCAGGCTGGAAATCGCTGCATCGAGTTCGCCCGACAGAAGGGCTTCTGCCTCCGCGCTGGAAGATCCGGCATAGGTGATCACGTTGAAATCGACTTCCAGCAGCTTTTCGAGCTGGATGACCGACAGATACGGACCCGATCCTTTCGGAGCGACGCCGACACGCACGGTTCCAGGCTTCGCCTTGGCCGCTTCGACCAGTTCCTCGAAGCTGTCGATACCGGAGCTTTTTGAAACGACGATCGCATCGGCTTCGGTCGTGATGCGGGCGATCGGCGTCATGTTGTCCAGGGAATAGCCGGGCACCATCTGGCCGCGCGGCAAGGTGATGACGCTGTCATAGGTCAGGACCCCGACCGTATAGCCGTCAGGACGCGAATTCGTCATCTGAATCAGACCAGTCGCGGTCAGGGCGCCGGCGATGTTCTCGACATAGATCGATTTCGGCAGGTCTTGTTCGGCGATGTTGCCGATCTTGCGCGAAATCGAATCAGCACCGCCGCCGGCGGGCCACGGAACGATCAGGCGGATATCACGGGTGGGAAATTCCGCCGCGACTGCCGAGGTGCCGATGATGCAGGCACCAAGTGCCAAGATTATTCTGCTTTTCAAGCTTTTCGAAAACATGACCTGTTCCTCCTCCAGAAATTTGATGGGATCGCGAGTGGAACGCTCGGCTGGAACATCCTCACACACGAACCCGTGCTTCCGCCGATCGTCGCCTTCGGCGCAGTAGACTTGCCCCCAAGAACTCTGCCCATCATACTAACTAATTATTACAACTCAACGAAAAAAATCAATCGATAAAGGCCGAACATTCTTGGGTGTAAGCATAAATCTGTACATCATAAATACAAATTGACAGGCTGCTTCGGCCAGCGCGGCGGGCATTGGCAAAAGCTGCAAGGCCCGCCGATTACCGCCATCGGCCGGATTGCTGCGTGACAACGCCACGATAGGCTTCAGCAGAGCCCGGCGACCGAACTCGAAAGATCGACCCGCCAATCACGAAGGCGTGGTGACGGGTCGGTGGGGCCGTGACCTGCCAGGTCAGACATTCACCAGGTCGTCCGGCAACAGTTCTTCGGGAAGGTTCTGGTAGCACACAGGCCGCAGGAAGCGGCGGATGGAAAGTGTGCCGACAGAGGTGGCGCCAAAGTTTGTGCTGGCCGGATACGGACCTCCATGAACCATGGCGTCGCAGACCTCGACGCCTGTCGGAAATCCATTGGCCAGAACACGACCGGCCATTCGCTCCATCACCGGCAACAAGTCCCGGGCAAGTTCGATATCACCATCATCCATCTGAAGCGTCGCGGTCAGCTGTCCCTTGAAGCTTTCGGCGACCTCTCTCATCTGCGCCGCGTCCCTTGCCCGGATGACCAGCCCCAACGGTCCGAACACTTCTTCCGACAGATCCTGGTTGATCATCCACTCGCTGGCCGAAACTTCGAAAAGATACGGTGCGGCATTCCGACCTTGACAGGATGTGGTCAGCAGCGATCTGACCCCTGCGCCTTCCGACACCCGGCGGACGCCATTGCGATAGGCGTCGGCGATCCCGTCCGTCAGCATGGTCTGCTCTGCCACGCCCTCGAGGCCCTCGGCCGCGGATTGGACGAAAGCATCGGCGCCCTTCCCGTCAACCACGATGGCAATACCGGGATTGGTGCAGAACTGCCCGGCGCCCATGGTCAGGCTCGCCGCCCATCCCGCCCCCAGATCCGCACCCCGGGCGGCAGCGGCCTGCGGCAAGACGAACATGGGGTTGACGCTGCCAAGCTCGCCGAAGAACGGAATCGGTTCTGGTCGCGATGCGCAAAGACCATAGAGTGCGCGTCCGCCGGCAAGGCTGCCGGTGAAGCCCACGGCCTTGATCCGCGGATCTGTGACAAGCGCCTCGCCCACGATACGACTGCCCCCCTGGACGAGGCTGAAGATACCCGCGCTCATGCCAAGCTTTTCAAGCGCCGCAACGATCGCGTCACCGACGATTTCGCCCGTGCCCGGATGCGCGCCGTGACCTTTGACGACGACCGGGCACCCTGCGGCCAGCGCGGCGGCGGTATCACCACCGGCCACCGAGAATGCCAGCGGAAAATTGGATGCGCCGAAGACCGCGACCGGGCCCACCGGACGCTGCATCAACCGCAGATCGGGACGGGGAAGAGGTTTGCGATCGGGCAAGGCCGGGTCATGGCGACGATCGAGATACCCGCCGTCACGAATATGGGCAGCGAAAAGGCGCAACTGACCGGTGGTCCGGCCGCGCTCGCCCTGCAGGCGAGCTTCCGGAAGTCCGGTTTCCATACATCCGATTTCGGTAATCTGGTCGCCGCGCGCCTCGATCTCTTCTGCGATCGCTTCCAGCAGCTTCGCGCGTTGCTCGCGCGGGGTGGCGGCAAAGTCCGGAAATGCCGCATGGGCCGCGGCGCAGGCTTCGGCCACAAGCTTGGCGGAACCGGCCGAAAACTCGAAGCCCCGGCCGGTTGCCGGAGCAGAAAAGAACCGCGCCTCCGAGCCGACCCGCGCGCCTGCGATCAAGTGATTTCCGTGTGGAATGAAGGTCATGCTATCGTCCTGTCCGTTCGCGCCATGCATCGTATTTCACGAGGTTTTCGTCGTCCGTCGCCGGATAGAGACCGATGATCCCGGCGCCCGCGTTTACCTGCTCCAGCACAAAATCCTCATAGGATTCCATGTTCGTGCATTCCTCTGCGATCTCGTCGGCCAGATGGGCCGGGATCACCATCACGCCGTCACCGTCGCCCAGCATCACGTCGCCCGGAAAGACCGGTGCATCGCCGCAGGAAATCGGCACGTTGATATCCACGGCCTCATGCAGGGTAAGGTTTGTCGGCGCCGAGGGACAGGCAAAGTAGGCCGGCATGTCCAGGGCCGCGATGGCCGCCGCGTCGCGCACACCTCCGTCCGAGACCACGCCGGCAACGCCGCGTTGCCCCAGGCGGGTGACGAGAATCGATCCGGCCGTGGCCGCACGCCTGTCCTTGCGGGCATCCATCACCAGCACGTGACCTTCGGGACAGGTCTCGACCGCCACACGTTGCTTGTGGTCGCGCTCGCGGAACACGGTCAGCGGGTTGCGGTCCTCACGGGCGGGAATATAACGCAGCGTGAAGGCCTGGCCGACCATCGTGACCGGCTTGCGCTCCATCGGCACGACACCCTGCACGAACTGGTTGCGCAGACCGCGCTTGTACAGAGCCGTCGCGACAGAGGCCGTCGAGACCTTCCTCAACTTCGCGCGCGTCTCACTCGACAAGATGTAATCGCTCATATCCGTATTCCTGTCATCTGGCCCCTTGCGGCCATGGTTTTCGCAAATCCGCTCCGCTCTCCGGCACGAGGGAAAACGGCCGAAAAAACTCGATCGACTGCTCTTCAGCCGCACCTGCGCCAGGCCCGGTGACCTGGCTCTCCGACACGCCTGTGAACCTGACGGTCGGTTGGCCAGCATTGCCGCGGTTGAAACGGTCAGGTTGGTTCGCCGGAACTGCACCAGGCCATGTCGCAAGCCATGCAGGCCAGCGCGTCAGGATGGGCACAACGGCCCGTTTCCGACCTGCGACGTTCAGCGGAAAAGACCCGCACAACCTTTTGTGGCGCTCGGCAAATGAGTTCTCCCGATTTCTCCTTCCCAAGAGATCAGAAGCGTTGCTAAGCGTCGACGTCAAATTTGTCAATAGTTGTAACGTAAAGAAAGGATATTCGCGGCATATCGGGGGTTTTATGCGTATTTTTTGTCTATAATTATTACAGAATTCGATGCTCATCTCGGCTCTGCCATGCAAAGAGCGTGAACCCCAGGCTCCGGCAAAGCTGCGCTCCTCCACCTCCGCCTCCACGATCCGGTCAGTCGCAAAGGCCAGCATCTCGCGTACGAAGTCGCCCTCAGCTTGCTTCTCAACCAGCTCGATCAGCGTCATTCTGTTGTCGGTTATCGTGGGCATCCCACACTGCCGATCGGTCATATCCCAAGGCATGGTGTATCTGAGGCGGCCATCGGGTTTGTCGGCAGGGTCGGGTTGCGACGGCCAACCTGAACCGAGGGATGACCCCGATGACCAAACCCGTGATGGACCCGAGAGAGGTCGTAGAGAAGATCGGCGATGCGGAACTGCTGCGCGAGATGATCGGCTTCGCCGCCGGGCGGCTGATGGAACGCGAGGTGGGCGGCCAGACCGGCGCCGCCTATCGCGAGAAGAGCCCCGAACGCCTGGCGCAGAGGAACGGCGACCGCGACCGGTCGACGTATCCGTCGACGGCAGACTCGCGCCGGGAACGTGGAGCTGCGCATCCCGAAGTTGCGCACGGGCAGCTACTTCCCGTCGTTCCTTGAGCCTCGGCGCGCCGCAGAGTCGGTTTTGGGATTCACGCGGTCGGTTTGTCCGATTCACTGACGCCGGTGATTTGCCAGGGGGCGAAGATGACGAGGAGCCTGAGCGGCGACCTTCGCGGTCGGGTGATTGCGGCTATTGAGTATCCGTCATGCGCAAGCGGGTTTCTCGGCCCAGAAGCGGTCGGCTTTGACCAGGGCGTTCGCGATCTCGATCAGCTTCCGCATGAGCGCGACGAGCGCGATTTTCGCGGGCTTTCCGGCTTCGCGCAGTTGCTGATACTTGGCCTTGAGATCCGGGTTGAACCGCATGCCGACGAGAGCAGGCATGTAGAGCGCGTCACGCAGCGGCTTTCGTCCGCCGCTGATGAAGGACTTGCCCTTCCATTGGCCCGACTCCCTGTTATGTGGAACCAGCCCGGCCAGACTCCCGGCCTGCTTTCGGCCCAGCGTGCCGATTTCCGGGAAGAAGGTGAGAATGGCAGCGGCGGCAATCTGCCCGATTCCGGGGATCGAGCTGAGGATGTCGCGCTTGCGTGCGCTCGTCGTGTCCTCGGCAATGCGCCGTGCGATCTCGGCGTCGAGTTCGCCGAGCTGCCGTTCGACCAAGGTGAGGCGTGCGTTCGTCTGACGCTTCAGCAGGGCACTGGTCAGGATCAGGCGGCGATTGCGCAGACGGCCCCGCTCCTTGATCAGCGCGGCTCGTGCCGTCTGCAAGTCACGGAGCTCGCGCAAATTTTCCGAAACGGGCTCGTCGGGTTCCAGGCCCAAAGCGGCCCCATGCGCGCCAGACAGCGCGCATCCACCGCATCGGTCTTGGCATGCGTTCCGACGGCCTGCGCGAAGCGTCGCGCCTGCAGAGGGTTGACCTTCACGAGCGGGAACTTGCCCGAGAGAGCCGTCTCCAGCCGACGATGATAAGGCCCTGTCGCCTCGTACACGATGCGCGTCACGTCCATTGTGTCCAGCCATTTCTGCAGGGCGCGCACACCCTGTGCCGAATTCTCGAACTGCCTCGCCTCATTCCCCTCCAGATCGATTGCATCGAGGTGGGATTTGGAAATGTCG
>NZ_JBRBUA010000068.1:0-25519 GCF_052826345.1 Brevirhabdus sp.
CTGTTCAAGGTGGCGCTGCTGTTCGGGCCGGCGGAATATTTCGAGCTGTTAACCCTGGCCTTTGCCACGCTGTGCGGCATCTCGGCAACCAACCAGGCTAAATCGGACTTTCACGCGGCGCTGGGGCTGGGGCTGGCGATGGTGGGCGTGGACACGCAGACCGGCGTGCCGCGGTTCACCTTCGGCGAGGTGCATCTTTATGACGGGATCGATTTCCTGGTCGCCATCGTGGGGCTTTTCGCCCTGTCGGAGGTGTTCATCTTTCTCGAACACCGCGACGAGGGCGCCGCCGCCGCCAAACCCGCGATGAAGATCGGCAGGATCGTTCCCAGCCTGTCGCTGATCCGCCATTGCACGCCCACCATGCTGCGCACGACGGGGCTGGGGTTCATCGCGGGCGTGCTGCCGGGGGCCGGCGCCTCGCTGGGGTCCTTCATCTCCTACTCGATGGAAAAGAAGCTGGTCGACCGCGACGGCACCTTCGGCACCGGCGACCCGCGGGCGTGGCCGCGCCCGAGGCGGGCAACAACGCCGCCGCGGGCGGCGCGCTGGTGCCGATGCTGGCGCTGGGGGTGCCCGGATCGGGCACCACGGCGGTGCTGCTGGCGGTGCTGCTGTCGCTCAACATCACGCCGGGGCCGCTGCTGTTCACGCAGAACCCCGATGTGGTCTGGGGGCTGATCGCGGCGCTGTTCATCGCCAACTTCATGCTGCTCTTCATGAACATCCCGCTGGTGGGGCTGTTCACCCGCGTGCTGCTGGTGCCGCCGCGCATCCTGATGCCGGTGGTGGCGATGATCTCCTTCGTCGGGATCTACGGGATTTCCGGGTCGAGCTTCGATTTGATGGTGATGGTGGGCTTCGGCATCCTGGGCTGGGTGCTGCGCAAGCTGGACGTGCCGCTGGTGCCGATCATCCTGGGCACGCTGCTGGGCAATGCGATGGAATCGAACCTGCGCCGCGCGATCACCATCGACAATGGCAACTGGTGGACGCTGGTCGACACGCCGCTTGCCCTGTCGCTCTGGGCTATCGCGGTGGTGGGGTTCGTGCTGCCGATCGTCTTTGGCCGCGTGCTGAAGCGCAAGATGCGCACCGCCCGCGACGAGGAAAGCGCGCTGATCGACTGAGGCGGCCTGGCCTGCGATATGCCTGCGGCGCGGATATTTTCGCGACAATGAGGTGGTGACGGAGGCAGACCCGGCGCGCTGGCGCCCTGGGACAGGCTTGGGCGGGGCTTGGAACGGGGCTTGGAACGGGGAGCCGACCGCCTCAGTGAAAGCTGGCCTGAAAGCTCGTGGCGGTCAGCGACACGTGGGAATCCAGCGGCGGGCGCAGCTCGAACGCCCTGGGTTCGCGGGAAAAATGATAAAGCCGCATGAGGCACCAGTGAGCGCGCCGCTCCTCGGCCACGGCCAGCTCGTTGCGCGTGATGTGGAAGGGGGTACGCTCCCAGCCGTTGGTCGTCTTCACTTCGATCAAACGGGGTCGGCCATCCGGGGCGAAACTCGCGATGTCGTAGCCCGCGCCGTCGCCATCCTCCTCCGACACCCAGCGCACCTTGCGCGCCAGATCGTCCCGTCCTGCCATCCGCAATGACGCGCCTTCATGCGCAAGCACGCGTTTCTCGCCAGCCCGCCCGAGGGCGCGGTTGCGCTCGTCCCGGCCTGCCACGTCGAACTTGCGGGCGATGTGCAGCATCTGCTCCAGCTCCTGCGGCGGTGGCTGGTTCGACAGTGTCGGCGGCGGCCCGACCCAGATCGGCGCGGCATCGGCCAGACCGGTCGCCGGTCGCGCGGCAGGACGGCGCCCGAGCCAGGCCGGGTTCAGCGCCAGCCAGCGCGCCACGGCATCCACGAGGGTCACCTGAAAGTTGAATGCGGGCTTGTAGCCTAGAATCCAGTCTTCTCCGAGCCCTTTCAAGACAGCGCTGATGTTCTGGTGCTTGAACTCGACGGCCCCCTCGGACCGCGCGTTCAGCAGCGGCAGCAGCGCACGGCGATGCGCGGCCTTGCTGTAGCGGCGCGCGGCGATGTCGTCGGCCAGCATCGCGAAGTAATCCGCGACGATCAGGTCGTTCTCTTCATCCGTCCAGGGCCCGGTCGACATTCCGCCAGGCTATGGGCGCGCGGACTGTTTGTCATCAGAGACTTCCGCCAGCCTCCTGCCCCGCTTCGAACGCTGCCGCCGGACCCGGGAACCGGCCGCTGCCGACGCCCTTTGAAGCACACGGGAAAAAGGCCCCAAGCGGGGCTCTTGCACGGATGCGGTGTCTGAATGTGGCGGAGGAGGTGGGATTCGAACCCACGGTAGACTTTCACCTACGTCGGTTTTCAAGACCGGTGCAATCGACCACTCTGCCACTCCTCCGACAGGGGCTGATTAGACGCAACGCGACGATTCTGAAAGCTTGGTTTTGCCGCTCCGCAAGGCGATACGCAAGGCCGGGGCACAAGGCGGGGGGCACAAGGCGGGGGCGCCTGTGTGGCCGGGCGGTTTTGGGCGTGCCTCGGCCCTGCCCGCCGTGAAAGGCCGAAATTTGCGCAGATCGTAGCCCGAGGCTTTCCTTGCGGCGGGTGGGCCGGTAGGATCGCCCCGCGCGAGCGCTGCGGATGGGCGTGGCTTCGTGTCGGAACGGACGACCCGCGCCGGGTGACACGGCAAGAAAAACCGCGCAGGCGGTCGAAGGGGACAGAGCGATGACAGGCAGGGCGATGACAGGCAGGATTTCATGACAGGCAGGACAATGCTGCGCCTGACGGCGGCGTTGGGCGTGATGGCAGCCGTCGGCGGCTGCGCGGGGGGCGCGGACCTGAGCTTTCTCAAGGGCAAGACGGGCGGCGGCGACGGGCAGGTCAGCACCTCCACCCGGCTGGTGGAACGCGATGTCGAGGCGCCCGACGTCTTTCAGGCCACGGAATCCGGCCTGTGGGACGGGCGCCCGTCGCTGGGCGGCGTCTGGGTGGCGCATCCCGACGCCACCGACCCCGAACGCGTCATCATCCGCAACGAGGCCAATGGCAAATTCGTCATCGGCGCGTTGTTCCGGCGCGAGCGGGAAAACCCCGGCCCGCGCCTGCAGCTGTCGTCGGATGCCGCCGACGCGCTGGGCGTTCTGGCCGGGCAGCCGACCAAACTGAACGTGACCGCCCTGCGCAAGGAAGAGGTCCAGACCGCCACCCCGGCGGACGGCGGAACAGGAACGGCGCCGGAACAGGCGGCCACCCTGCCCGCCCCCGCGCCGATCCAATCCGCCACGCTGGCCCCGGCGGCCGGTGGCGTGGCCGCGCCCCTGCCGGAGGTTTCGGCGCCCGCGGGACCCTCGGCGGAGGCCGCACCGGGGGCCGCCGCGGCCCCCGCCCGGCCGGAGCGGAAATCGAAGCTCAGTCAGCCCTATATCCAGATCGGGTTTTACAGCATCGAGGAAAACGCCGATCGGGCCGGCGCGCAGCTGCGCCGCGCGGGCATCGTGCCGACGATCCGCAGGCAGACCACAAGCGGCAAGACCTTCTGGCGCGTTCTGGTGGGCCCCGCCGCCACCAGCGCCGAACGCGCCGCACTGCTGGGCACCATCAAGGCGCGCGGCTATAAAGACGCCTATTTCGTAACCGATTGATCCGTTCGGGAGGACATCCCCTTGGCACCACAACGCAACCTCTTCATCGCTCTCGTTCTGCTCGTCGCGGGCTGGACGATGCCGGTCCTGTCGCAGGCGGCGTTCGAAACGCGCGCGGGCGCGGCCTATGTGCTCGACTACAACACCGGCGCGGTGCTGATGGAAAAAAACGCGGAAACCCCGCTGCCGCCCGCGTCGATGTCCAAGCTGATGACGCTGAACATGTTGTTCGAGGCGCTGGAGGACGGGCGGGTCGACATGGACACGCGGTTCCGTGTCTCGACCCGCGCCAAGAACATGGGCGGGTCCACCATGTTCCTCAATGAGCGTGATCGCCCCACCGTCAAGCAGCTGATCCAGGGCATCATCGTGCTGTCGGGCAACGACGCCTGCGTCGTGGTGGCCGAGGGGCTGGCGGGCAGCGAGGACGCCTTTGCCCGCTCGATGACCGCGCGCGCCAAGGAGCTGGGGATGACCGATTCCACCTTCGCCAACGCCAGCGGCTGGCCCGACCCCAACCAGCGGATGAGCATGCGGGATCTGGGCGTGCTGGCCAATCGGCTGATAAAGCATTTCCCCGAATACTACAGCTTTTTCGGACTCAAGGAATTTCCCTTCGACGGGCGCGCGCCCGACAACAGGTTCAACCGCAACCCGCTGCTGAGCCTGGGCATCGGTGCCGACGGGTTGAAAACCGGCCACACCAGCGAAGCGGGCTATGGCCTCGTGGGGTCGGCGGTGCAGGGCAATCGGCGCATCGTCTTCGTCATCAGCGGGCTGAATTCCGAAACCGAGCGCGCCGAAGAGGCCGAGCGCATCGTCAGCTGGGCCTTTCGCCAGTTCGTGGAAAAGACCGTGATGAAGAAAGGCTCGCGGCTGGCACAGGCCCCTGTCTGGATGGGCGAGGCCGCGCAGGTCGGGCTGATCGCCGATCAGGATCTGACGCTGCTGGTGCCCGCCTCCTCGCAGGATGAGATCAAGGCCACGATCGAATACACCGGCCCCATCGCCGCGCCCATTGCCAAGGGCGACAAGGTGGCCGAGCTGGTGATCAGCGTGCCCGGCCAGCCCGACGTGCGCCACCCTGCCCTGGCAGAGGCCGATGTGGCGCCCGGCGGGTTCGTCAAACGGATGCAGACCGCGGCAGAGGTTCTGTTGCGCGGGATCGCCGGAGAGGCCGCAGCGCTTTACTGATGACCAGCGAAGAAGGCCTTTTCGTCACCTTCGAGGGCATCGACGGGTCGGGCAAATCCACGCAGGCGCGGCTGCTGGCCGAGGCGCTGATCGCTGCCGGGCACGACCCGCTGCTGACGCGTGAACCCGGCGGCTCGCCGGGAGCGGAGGAAATCCGCCGTCTGCTGGTCGAAGGCCCGCCTGAGCGCTGGTCGGCGGAAACCGAGATCCTGCTGTTCACCGCCGCCAGGCGCGATCACCTCGAAAAGACCATCGCCCCCGCGCTGGCGGCGGGAAAAATCGTGATCAGCGACCGTTTCGTCGATTCCACCCGCGTCTATCAGGGGGCCGTGCGCGGCGCGTTGCGCGCCATGGTCGATGAGCTGCACTGCCGCATGATCGGGCGGGAGGCCGATATCACCTTGGTGATCGACATGCAGGCCGATGCCGCGCTGTCGCGCGGGCTGGCGCGCCGCAGCGGCGAGGACCGCTTCGAGGATTTCGGCGGCGCCTTTCAGCAGCGGCTGCGCCAGGGCTTTCTGGATCTGGCAGCCGAATTTCCCGCACGCTGCCACGTGGTCGAGGGCGCGCGCCCTGTGCAGGACGTTGCCCGGCAGGTCTGGTCGATCCTGGAGCGATCGGCATGAGCGGGCAGAGCGAACCCGACCGGGTGCCGGGCGCGCCGCATCCGCGCAACACGCAGCGGCTTTTCGGCCAGCAGCACGCGGAACAGGCTTTTCTGGAGGCGTTGAACGAGGACCGGCTGCATCACGGATGGCTGATCACCGGGCCGCAGGGCGTGGGCAAGGCCACGCTGGCCTGGCGGATCGCGCGCTACCTGCGGGCCAACCCGCCCGCGCCGGGGCCCGCGCTCCTTCCGCCCGCGGTTGCGGGATCTCTCGATGTCGGCGCGGACCACCCCGTCAGCCGCCGTATCGCCGCCCTGTCGGAGCCGGGCCTTTTCCTGCTGCGCCGTCCGACCGATGCCAAGACCGGGCGCATCCGGCAGGAAATCACCGTCGACGAGGTGCGCCGCCTGAAGGGGTTCGCCTCGCTCAGCGCCACCGACGGCGGCCGCCGTGTGGTGATCGTGGACAGCGCCGACGCGCTGAACACCTCGGCCGCCAACGCACTGCTGAAACTGCTGGAGGAGCCGCCCGCGGACACCGTGATCCTGATGGTCAGCCATCAGCCTTCACGGCTGTTGCCGACGATCCGCTCACGCTGCCGGGTGTTGCGCTGCCACGCGCTGCCCCCCGACGAGATGGCGGCCGCGCTGCACGCCGCGCTGACAGCTTCGAAGTCGGATTCGGACGGGGGCGGCGCGAAAGATGTCGCACCCGACACCCCGCAGGCTGCCGCCCTGGCGGAGCTTGCGGGCGGCTCGGTCGGCCGGGCCTTGCAGCTGCTCAACCTCGACGGGCTGGCCGCCTATGGCGCGATGGTGGATCTGTTCGCCGGTATGCCGCGCATGGATCGCGGCAAGGCGCTGGCGCTGGCCGACAAGGCCGCCGCCCGCGGCGCCGAGGACCGGCTGAGCCTCACGCTGTCGCTGTTCGAGCTGTTCCTGTCGCGGCTGGCCCGCAGCGGCGTCGCCCCCTACCCCGTGCAGGCCGCGAAGGGGGAAAGCACCCTTTTCGCCCGGCTCTGCCCTTCGGCCGACGCGGCGCGGGCCTGGGCCGAGCTTGCGCAGACGCTGTCGGCGCGGGCGGCGCACGGGCGGGCGGTCAACCTTGACCCCGCCGCGCTCATCCTTGATATGGTCTTCAGGATCGATCAGTTGGCGGCGCGATGGGCCGCCCGATAAGGCGCCATGACCCAGCAGACGAACAGCCAGCTCTCCGACACCTCGCGCGCCCCGGTGCTCGTCGACAGCCACTGCCATCTGGATTTCCCCGATTTCGACGGCGAGCGTGACGATCTGATCGCGCGCGCCGCCGCGGCGGGCGTGGCGCGGATGGTCACCATCTGCACCCGGCTGCGCCAGGCGGATCGGGTGCGCGCCCTGGCCGAGGCCCATGCGCCCGTGTTCTGGGCCGCCGGCACCCACCCGATGAGCGCCGCCGAGGAGCCGCTGGCCCGCGTCGAGGATCTGACGGAGCTCGCGCGGCATCCGAAATTCGTCGGCATCGGCGAGACCGGGCTCGATTACCATTACACCGCCGACAGCAAGCCCGTGCAGCAGGAAAGCCTGCGCATCCATATCGAAGCCGCCCGCCGCAGCGGGCTGCCACTTATCATCCACGCCCGCGACGCGGATGAGGACATGGCGCGCATCCTTTCCGAGGAACATCGCGCCGGCGCCTATGACTGTGTCATGCATTGCTTTTCCAGCGGCGCCGCGCTGGCGCAGACCGCGCTGGAGCTGGGGTTCTACCTGTCGATGTCGGGCATCGCGGCCTTTCCGAAAAGCGGCGCGCTGCGCGAGATCTTCGTCGCCGCCCCGCCGGAGCGGATCCTGGTGGAAACCGACAGCCCCTACCTGGCCCCCCCGCCCCACCGCGGCAAGCGCAACGAGCCCGCCTTCGTCGCGCATACCGCCGCCCGCGGCGCGGAGGCCTTCGGCATGAGACTCGAGGCCTTCGCCCGCCAGACCACCGATAATTTCGACCGGCTGTTCGCCAAGGCGGCGGCCTGGACGCCCGACGCATGACAAGCACGCGCCGCTTCACCATCCTGGGCTGCGGATCGTCGGGCGGCGTGCCGCGTCTGGGCGGGCTTTGGGGGGCGTGCGACCCGGCCAACCCCAAGAACCACCGCCGCCGCTGTTCCCTGCTGGTGGAACAGATGGGCCCGGACGGCACGACGCGGGTGTTGATCGACACCTCGCCCGATCTGCGTGCGCAGCTGCTGGACGCAGGCATCGGAACGCTGGACGCGGCGGTCTACACCCACGCTCATGCCGATCACGTCCACGGGATCGACGATCTGCGGATGATCGTGTTCAATCTGCGCGCGCGCCTGCCGGTCTGGGCCGACGATACCACGCAACGGGATCTGCTCAGCCGTTTCGGCTATGCCTTCGTGCAGCCGGAGAATTCGCAATATCCGCCGATCCTCGATCTGAACACGATCGACGCGCCCTTCGGCGTGACCGGCGCGGGGGGCACGATCGACTTCACCCCGTTCTCTGTGATCCACGGCAACATCAACGCGCTGGGATTCCGCATCGGCACGCTCGCCTATCTGCCCGATGTCTCCGCGATCCCCGACACCGTCTGGCCGCTGCTGCGCGGGCTGGATATCTGGATTCTGGATGCGCTCCGCCGCACGCCCCACCCCAGCCATGCGCATCTGGACCGCGCGCTGGGCTGGATGGAACGCGCCGCGCCGCGCCACGGCGTCCTGACCAACATGCACATCGACCTGGATTACGACGCCGTCCAGGCCGAAACGCCCGACCACATCGAGCCTGCCTATGATGGCATGACGATCACGCTGCCCGGCTGAGCGTACGCGATGGGCGAGCTCATCCAGGTGATCCTCCCGGTTTTCTCGGTGCTGGGCCTGGGCTTTCTGGCCGTGCGGCGCGACGTGTTCCGCGAGGAATGGATCGAAGGGCTGATGCAGTTCGCGCAGCGCTTCGCGCTGCCGTTGCTGCTGTTTCGCGCGATCTCCACGATGGATCTGCACCAGCTTCTGGAATGGCGGGTGATTGTCAGCTACTACGCGGGCGCCACGGCGGTCTTTGCGCTCGGCATCCTGGGCGCGCGGCTGCTTTTCGGGCGCGACTGGCAGGACAGCATCGTCATCGGCTTCGCCTGCCTTTTCGCCAACACGCTGCTGCTGGGCCTGCCCATCACGGAGCGCGCCTATGGCAGCGCGGCGCTGGTGGCCAATTACACCATCATCTCGATCCATTCGCCGTTCTGCTACGCGCTGGGGATCACCACGATGGAAATCGCGCGCAGCCGCTCGGCGGGCGTGTGGTCCACGGCCGGCTCGATCGCCAAGGCGATGCTGCGCAACACGCTGATCCTGGGTATCCTGGCCGGGTTCGTCGTGAACCTGACGGGGCTGCCGCAGCCGGAAATCTTCGTGCAGTCGGTCGATCTGCTGGTGCGCACCGCCCTGCCCGTCGCGCTGTTCGCGCTGGGCGGTGTGCTGGCGCGCTACCGCCCCGAGGGCGACCTGCGCACCATCGCCTTCATCGGGGCGATGTCGCTGCTGGTACACCCGACGCTGTCCTGGGGGATGGCGACGGCGGTGGGGCTTGACCGCGACGCGGTACGCTCGGTCATCCTGACGGCCTCTTCGGCGCCGGGGATAAACGCCTTCCTCTTCGCCAATATCTACGGCCGGGCCAAACGCGTCGCGGCGAGCGCGGTGTTGATGGGCACGGCCGGGTCGCTGCTGACCACATCGTTGTGGCTGGCGCTATTGCCCTGAGGGCGCCCGCGGGGGCCCCCGGGCGTCACGCCCCGCGACATTCTCCGCACGCGGCCCACGCCAAAGCCACGCAGATCAGCCCGGGCTCATGCCGCGCAGACGCTCGGAGCGGCGGCGCAGCAGCTCCACGACCGTCAGCAATGCGATGGAGATGGCGACCAGGATCGTGGCCACGGCCAGGATCGTCGGGCTGATCTGCTCCCTCAGGCCGATGAACATCTGCCAGGGCAGCGTCTTTTGACCGGCGGAGCCGACGAACAGCACCACGACCACCTCGTCGAAGGAGGTGATGAAGGCGAAAAGACCGCCCGAAATCACGCCTGGCAGGATCAGCGGCATCTGGATCTTGAAGAAGGTCCGCACCGGCCCCGCCCCCATGTTCGCCGCGGCGCGCGTCAGCGAATGGTCGAACCCCACCAGCGTCGCGGTGACGGTGATGATGACGAAGGGAATGCCAAGCGCGGCATGGGCCAGCACGACGCCGACATAGGTGCCCTGAAGCCCGATGCGCGAGTAGAAGAAATACATTCCCGCCGCCGAGATGATCAGCGGCACGATCATCGGCGAGATCAGGATCGCCATGATCACCCGCCGGAACGGCACGTGGCTCTGGCTGAGGCCCACCGCGGCCAGCGTGCCCAACCCCACCGAGATCAGCGTGGCGACCGGCGCGATCTGCACCGAGTTCTTCAGCGCCTGCTGCCAGTCGGGGTTGGTGAAGAAATCGCGGTAATGCTTCAGCGAATAGGCCTCCGGGTCGAAGGCCAGCATTCCCGGCGTGAAGGTGAAGAAGTTCTCGGCGTTGAAGCTGAGCGGAATGATCGTCAGGATCGGCGCGATCAGGAAAAAGAAGATCAGTCCGCAGATCACCAGGAACGCATAGTGCCAGATGCGCTGACCCAGGGTGGCATAGGGAGGCAGTTCCATTGTCGTTCTCCTTAACCCAGGGACACGTTGTCGATGCCGACGATCTTGTCGTAGGCCCAGTAAAGCAGCAGAACCACCACAAGCAGAATGGTCCCCAGCGCCGCCGCCAGCCCCCAGTTGAGCGAGCTGGAAATGTGATAGGCGATCCGGTTCGAGATGAAGGTACCCGTCGTGCCGCCGACCAGTTCGGGGGTGATGTAATAGCCGATCGACAGGATGAACACGAGGATGCTGCCCGCCCCGATGCCCGGCACCGACTGCGGGAAATAGACCCGCCAGAACGCGGTCCAATTGGTCGCGCCCAGCGATTTCGCGGCGCGGACATAGGTGGGCGGGATGGTCTTCATCACCGAATAGAGCGGCAGGATCATGAACGGCAGCAGGATATGCGTCATCGCCACGATCGTGCCGAACTGGTTGTTGATCATCACCAGCCGGTCGTTGTTGGCCACGATGCCCGCCCAGACCAGGATATCGTTGATCACCCCCTGCTGTTGCAGCAGGACCTTCCACGCCGAGGTGCGCACCAGCAGCGAGGTCCAGAACGGCAGCAGCACGAGGATCAGCAGCAGATTGGATTTGGACATCGGCAGGTTCGACAGCAGGAAGGCGATCGGATAGCCCAGCAGGATGCAGCTGCCCATGATCATCAGGCTCATGAACAGGGTACGCTTGAACAGCAGGATGTAGATCTGCTGATCCTGCGGTACGGGTTCGATGCCGCTGGGTGTCTTTTGCAGATCGACAGAGGCCAGGAAGTAGCCCGAAGTGTACTCGGACGAGAAGGACTTGATGGTGCCCCAGACCTTCTGGCTGCCCCAATCCTCATCGACCTTGATGAACAGATCCGAAAGCTTGACGGATTCGAAACCGGCGACGGCGGGTTGCGTCTTTTGCAACAGCGCCGCGCCCGGGCCGCTGTAGGCGGCGATGGCGTCGGCAGGCGTCTTGCCCAGGTCCCGGTAGAGCGAGGTATAGACGAAATCCCAAACCTTTTCGTCCGCGGGAACCTTGTCGTCGGCCCGCATGATTGAAATCCAGCCGTTGAAGCTCGACAATGTCTCGGGAAGGATCTTGCCGATACCATCGGCGGTCATCAGATCCATCCAGGTGGCGGTCTCGCCCCATGCGGGATCGAGCGCCGTGAATTGCTTGGTGTAGATGTCGGTGTCGAAACGGTCGACGCGACGGCCGGTCTTGCGGAACAGCGACGAGATGCCCGTGGTCTCATAGTTCAGGCGGCTGCCCAGCCGGGTGTGGGTCTTGAATTCGGCCGCGATCACCAGATCGGTATAAAGCGCGGCAAAGACGTCTTCGTCGGGGGTGCCCTCACCGTTCCAGTCGCGCAGGGCGACGACGGTTCGCGGCAGCGTTTCGGAAACGATCTGGTTCTCGACCGAGCGGAACAGCATGTCCGCGATGGGCGCGATGAAGGTGACCAGAACGAAGATCAGCAACGGCGCGATCAGCGCCAGGGCGCGCAGCTTTTGCGTCCGCAAAGCGCGGCGCAGGCTTTTTTTCAGAGGGGTGCCGTCGGCGGCGAGCACCGGACCGCTGTCGTCACTGTCGGCGATCCGCAGGCCGTCGTCGGGTGTGGGGGCGGTTCTGGCGGTTGTGGCGTCGGTCACGTCGGTCATCTTGTCCCCACAGGATTATTTTTCGTGCATTCGGATGGCATCATCTGACGAATGAGGTGGAGCGGGCCCGCAGGCCCGCTCCGTCGGCAGTGCGAATTACTTCGCCAGCCAGGCCTGGAATTTCGCGTCCAGATCGTCGCGGTAATCAGCCCACCACTCGTAGTTGTAGAGGAAGGTGTTGGTGGCATTTGCCGGATCGGTCGGCATGTGCGGCGCCATCTCGATACCCAGCTCGGCGTGCTTGCCGACCAGCGGGGCCGAGGATTTGCGCGCCGGACCGTAGGAGATGTACTTGGCCTGGTCGGCCAGCTTCTGCGTCGTGGTGGCGAACTTGACGAAATCAAGCGCGCGCGCCTTGCGGTCCTCGGGCAGGCCGGCAGGGATGATCCAGCCGTCGATGTCGAACACCTGAGCGTCCCACAGCATGGCGACGGGCTGCTTCTGCTCTTCGATCACGCTGAACAGACGGCCGTTGTAGGTGGAGCCCATGACGACCTCGCCATCGGCCAGCAGCTGGGGCGTATCGGCACCGGCGGACCACCAGACGACGCTGTCCTTGATGGTGTCGAGCTTCTTGAACGCGCGGTCCTGACCTTCGGGGGTTTCCAGAACGTCGTAGACCTCATCCTTGGCGACGCCGTCGCACAGCAGCGCCCATTCCATGTTGTTGATGGGGCGCTTTTCGAGGCTGCGCTGACCGGGGAATTTCTTCAGGTCGAACAGCGCGCAGATGTCCTTGGGGGTTTCGCCCTTCCAGTCGGCCACATCGGTGCGATAGCCGACGGTGGTGGAATAGACGATCTGCGGGATGAAGCAGTCGGACACCAGAAGATCGCCGAAATCCTCGGACGGGGTGGAGCCGTCATCGCCCTTGGCGAGAACCTTGTCGGCGTCGATTTCCATGGCCAGGCCTTCGTCGCACAGGCGGATGGCATCGGATGCGACAACGTCGACGACATCCCAGGTCACGTTGCCGGCCTCGTTCATGGCGCGCAGCTTGGCGACCGCCTCGTTCGAGGATTCATCGGTGATGACCTTAACGTTGGGGTTTTCGGCCTGATAGGGCTCGACATAGGCCTTGATCTGACTGTTCTGATAGGCGCCGCCCCAGGACACGATGGTCATGCTGTCGGCCATTTTCATGCCGTGGCTCTCGGCGAACACCGGCGCCGCGGCAAGCACCGCACCCGACATCAATAGCGTAGCTTTGAATTTCATGGTCTACTCCTTGTTCAGTTGTCCCGTCACTTCATTGTCCCCCGGCCCGCGGGCTGGGCATGTCGGGGGTATCGCGTGCTCAGGCGTCGAGCGCCCGGCAATCTTCGTGCCGCCAGCCGATCTCGATCATCTCGCCCGGCTTGAGGCGTTTCTGATCGGGGGCGTTGCGTGTCTTGATGATGAAATCGTCGTTCCCGGCCACGCGCAGGCGCGTGCGGTAAATATCGCCCATGTAAATGAATTCGAGCACTTCGGCCTTGAGGGTATGGGCATCGGGGTGCAGGCGCGACTTGTCGAATTCCACGCGCTCGGGGCGGATCGACACCAGCGTACGTTCGCCCACCTGCGAGACATTGACCGGCACGGTATCGATCAGCTCGCCGTTGTCGAGCCGGACGACGGCAGTGCCCGCGTCGATCTTTTCGACGGTGCCCATGAGGGTGTTGTTCTCACCGATGAACTGCGCGACGAAGCTGTTCTTGGGCTGCTCGTAAAGCTCATCCGGCGGGGCCAGCTGCTGGATGCGGCCATCCTCGAACACCGCGACGCGGTCGGACATGGTCAGCGCCTCGGTCTGGTCGTGGGTCACATAGACCACGGTGATGCCCAGCTCATGCGCCAGCTTGGTGATCTCGAACTGCAGCGTCTCGCGCAGCTGCTTGTCGAGCGCGCCCAGCGGCTCGTCCATCAGCACCAGCTCGGGCTCGAACACCAGCGCGCGGGCCAGGGCGATCCGCTGCTGCTGGCCGCCCGAAAGCTGCGCCGGACGCCGCCCGCCGAAATCGCCCATCTGAACGCGGTCGAGCGCGGTCTTGATCTTTTCCTCGCGCTCGGCCTTGCCGATCTTGCGCACTTCCAGCGGGAAGGCGAGGTTTTCGGCGACCGTCATATGCGGAAACAGCGCGTAGTTCTGGAACACCATGCCGATGCCGCGCTTGTGCGGCGGGATGTTGTTGATGGGCTTGCCATCCAGGCGGATCTCGCCGTGGGTGGCGGTCTCGAACCCGGCGAGCATCATCAGGCAGGTCGTCTTGCCCGACCCCGAGGGCCCCAGCATTGTCAGGAATTCACCCTTCGCCAGTGAGAGATTCAGATCCTTTACGACAAGCGTTTCGCCGTCATAGCTTTTCTGCACACGCTCGAATTCCACGAACGCATCGTCCGAATTTTGATTGGCCAAGGGCCGCTCCCTGATTGCCGACAGTTGGTCTGCCCATATTGTCCCACGACTAAATCAATCCGTCGGGCGATTTACAACAGGAAAGCCGAGGTTTTCCTGAAAACCGAACGGAAAGCGTCCAATAGCCCGATGACCCCTCGTTTTTAAGTCGCCTTGCCCCGTGAGGGCGCTCATTTCCGGCGATCTACCTTTTGAATGCGACCTTTCCCCAGACCGCAAATCGTGCCCGGCGCGCGGGGCCGAGCTGTCGAGCCCGCGCGCCGCGCCGCTTGTCGCCCCCTCCTCCCGCACGGGAAGGACGGCTGCGTCGTGCCGGCGGCGCGGGGCGGAATCACTCGGGCTTCGCGCCGTAGATCCAGTCCTGACGCCGGTGCAATATCCAGGGCGCCGCCGCGCCGGCCAGCCATGCCGGACCGAATGTGGCCGCGCGCGCCAGACGGCCGCGCCGGTGGAACAGCGTGAGGTTGCGCGCGGACATCGCCTGCACGCGGCTGGCCCGCGCGATGCGCGCCTGGAAATAGCCCGCGCACGCCTGGGGCACCGTGCGGCCCGCGGCGAGTTCGCGCTTGAGCGTCCGCGCCAGCACATGCGCGTCTTCCATCGCCTGAACCGCGCCCTGCGCCATCGAGGGAAGCATCGGATGCGCCGCATCGCCCAGCAACGCCACGGCGCCGTCGGTCCAGCGGTCCAGCGGCGCGCGGTCGAAGAGCGCCCAGCGGTAGATCTCTCCGCTTTCCTCCAGAATGCGGCGGATTGTGGGGGGAAACCCGCGAAAATCGCGCAGCGCCTGCCCGGGCTTGCCCGGAATGGCCCAGCCTTCGTGGCGCCAGTCGGCCTGCTCGACGATCCCGACGAAGTTCACCACCCGCCCGGCGCGCACCCGCGTCGTCACCGCATGGCACCCCTCGCCCGCCCAGATGCAGCCCGTCGGCCCCGGCGCGTCGCGCCCCAGCCGGTCGACCGGAACGAGGCTGCGCCACGCGACGTTGCCGGTGAAGCGCGGCCGCTCGGCGCCCAGCATCCGGCGACGCAGCACGGAATGCAGCCCGTCGGCCCCCACCACCAGATCACCCGCACGATCACTGCCGTCGGCCATGCGAACGCCCGCGCCGCCGGGTGAGGTGGTATAGGTCGACACCTGCGCGCCCGTCACCAGCGCCCCGGGCTGGCGCGCGGCCAGCGTGGCGGCAAGCGCTGCCTGCAAATCGGCACGGTGGATCTGAAAAAATCGAGCACCCCAACGGCGTTGCGCGTAATCTTTCATCCGAAGGCTGAAGATTTGCCTGCCGCTTTCACCCGCGCGCAGCTCTATCGCCTCGGGTTCGAACAGCTGATTTTCCAGCGCGGGCATGACGCCCAGTTCCTCCAGGATACGGGTGCCGTTGGGGCTGATCTGCACGCCCGCGCCCACCTCCGCCAGGGCGGGCGCGCGTTCCAGCACCTCGACCTGCCAGCCGATGCGATCGAGACAGAGCGCCGCCGTCAGCCCCCCGATCCCAGCCCCCACCACAATCGCCTTCATGCGGTTCTTCTCCGGTCGGCGTCTTTGCGGGCTGCGTCTTTGCGGGCAGTCGGCGCGCGTGCTGAGGGCGGCGCGCTCAGTCGTCCTGTCCTTCGGTGGGCGCGGGTTTCGTCACCGGGCGCCGCTGTGCGTCGACCTTGCGCCCGTCGGGCCGTTTGGTCACCTCCTGCTCGCGGGCGATCTTCAACTCCTCGCGCGAGGGCGGGTTGCCGCCCGCCTCCGCGTCGGTGCCCAGCGGGGCCGCGGCGGGATCGGGAAAGCCGACCTTGTCGCCCCCCTTGCCCCGGTCGATATCCTTGCGCAGACGGTCGCTGGTGTCACGTTCATCGCTCATGCTGTCCTCCTGGGGCCACTGCATCCGAACACCTGGCCGGTGCGAAAGTTCCGGCACGCCCCAGTACGCCCCAATACGCCCCTGCACGTCCCGGCCCCGCTCGCCTTGCGTCTGCCCCTATGCCAACATCCGCGACAGCGCCTGCGTCAACATCGTCTGATTGATGGGCTTGGTCAGGATCTGGACATCGGCCAGCGCGGCAGGCCGCTCGATATCGCTGCCGTAGCCGGTCACGAAACAGAAGGGCACGCCCAGATCCCTCAGCTTGAAGGCCAGCGGGAAAGGCACGTTGCCGCGCAGGTTCATGTCCAGCAGCGCGAAGTCGAAGCGCCCGGGGCGGATCATCCCGTCCGCCACATCGACGGTGCCTGCGGTCTTCACGTCGCTACAGCCCAGATGGCCCAGCGTTTCCGCCAGATCCATGGCCAGGACCATGTTGTCCTCGATCACGAGCGCGCGCGCCCCCTCGGCCACACGCCCCGTCCGCGCGTTCCCGCCGCCCTCCGGGCCGGAAGCCGCGTCGGGGCCTGCGTCGGGGCCCGCATCGGGGCGTGCGTTTTCATCGACCGCCACCAGCAATCCCGCATCGAGCTGGAAGGAAAACCGCACGCCCTGCGGATCGAAACTCAGCTCGGCCTTGCCGTCGAGTTCATAGGGGATGGCGCGTTCGATCAGGCTGCGCCCGAAGCCCTGCCGCTCCGGCGCCTTGACCGGCGGGCCACCCAGTTCCGACCAGTGCAGATCAAGCCCGCCCGCGTCGTTGAGCGACCAGACCACGCGCACCAGCCCCGCGGAATTCGACAGCGCGCCGTATTTGGCGGCATTGGTGACCAGCTCATGCAGCACCAGCGTGATCAGCGGCGCGACGTCGGCGCGGAAACCGACCGCAGGCCCGTCCAGCAACAGCTGCCCCGTCCCCGGCCGCACGTAGGGATCAAACTCGGTGGTCAAGATCGTACGCAGCGCCACGCCTTCGGTCGCATTCGACACCGCCAGATCATGCGCCGCCGCCAGCGCCGCAATGCGCTGTTCCAGCGCCAGCGCATAGCTTTCGAGCGACGTCGAGGACCGTCTGGCCTGCCGCGACAGCGATTTGATCAGCGCCAGGATATTCTTGACCCGGTGATTGAGCTCGGCAATCAGGATGTCCTGCTGACGTTGACGTCCCAGCGCGTCGCGCGACTGCGCGTCCCGACGGTCCCGGTCGTCGCGGCTGACGAGGTGCGACAGCATGACCCGCAGCTCCTCGGCGGTGGCAAGCTGGGCCTCGCTCCAGGCTTCGGCGTAGCCGCGACGCTCCTCGATATAGGCGGCGAAGGAGGCGCGCGGCGACAGGCGCGTCGTGGCGGCGGCCCCCGACATCTGCGCCTCGGGGTTGCCGGCCCATGTCAGCTTGCGCACGGTTTCCTCGCGGAAGAACATCAGCCGCAAGCGGCTGTGGTCGTCGGAGCCTATCACCAGGGCACCGGCGGAAGCCCCCGTATCGCATCCCGCGAGGGGCGCGAATTTGCTCAGGTTGTCGATATCGAGCAACATGTGATCGGATTCGCCGCCGCGCAGCGGCGCGAGGATCGCCAGCACGGGCGCGGGCGGCGTCGTTCCGTACGTCAGGGTCCGCTCGCCGCTGATGAGGGCCACGCCATCCGCTCCCAGCGCCTCGGTCAGGCGGGGCGCGAAATCCTCGAACTTCGCGACCAGCGCCGCCGCATCCGCGCCATCCGCCGCGATGGAGCGGCGCAGCTCCACCCCGATGCTGCGTCCGCGCGCCTTTTGCGCCTCGAGCGCCTGTTGCAGCAGCAGGGCGAACATCTGGCCGAAGATGTCCAGCGCCACGCGGATGTCGCCCGCCAGCGGCTTGGCCGTCATGTGATGGCCCGCGAACATGCCCCACAGCTTGCCGCCCACCACGATGCCCAGCGACATCGTGCCCTCGACCCGCATATTGCGCAGATATTCCAGATGCACCGGCGACACGCCGCGGGTATGGGCCAGCGACAGGTCGAGCGGCGGATTGGCCTCATCATCGGTCAGGATCGCGGCCGGGACGTGCTGCGCCTGCGGCAGGATGCGCAAGGGATGCCGCACCTGAAGCGCGCGCCTGCGTCGGCACGTCCCAGGCGGGATAGCGCAGGCCGAGAAAGCTTTCGACATCGCCGGACCGCACCTCGGCCACGACTTCGCCCTCGCCGTTGGGCTCATAGACATAGGCCTTCATCCGGTCGTATCCGGTCAGCTGTTGCAGCCCCGCTACCGCATAGCGCAGCATGTCGTCGATCTTGGGACGCGCGGCAAGTTCCGACAGGATCGCGCGCACCTGCTCCACCGGGTCGGTGCGGTCGGGATCATGCACTTCGCGCAGCAGCGGCTCGGCCTCGACCACGGCCAGACCGTCGGGATTGATGTGGCAATAAAACTCGATCTCGCGCCCCGCGAAGCTCGCGGCCCCCGCGCGTTGCCGCTGCCGCTGACTGGTGCGCAGGGTCAGGCGGTTGCGAATGCCATGCACAAGATCGCCCGGCAGCAGATCGACAATATCCCCGCCCAGGACCCGGGGCAGGTCGACGCCCAGCATCCCCGGCAAGTTGTCGCTGAAATAGCGAATGCGGCCCGATGCCTGGTCGAAGGCGAAAAGCGCTCCGAAAGGCTGGATCGCGCCGGGGGTATGGATCGGTTCACTCTCGCATTGCGCCAAAGCCAGAAGATCGGGCTTGATATCCGTCATACCGTTATATTTCTCGAACAGGCGCACGCGCGCTTCTCATTTTCTGAATGCAGGCAAACTAACGGCAGAATGCTTCTTTGCAACCGCGCCTTCCCAGAATAACGGAAAAAACTGCTTAACGCTATGTCATGGATTAACGCCAAATACCCCGATACTGGTTTTTACCTGTGCCGCAGCCGCGCAAGCAGCGGGTCGCGGCGGGCGACACGCCTGCCCCGCCCCCGAAACCCACTGGACAATCGCGCGCGCATTTCGCAGCCTTGGCTGATGTGCTGCTCCACCCCCGCCCGGGAAACCCTACAGTGACGTCAAGGACTTACCTCAGATATCCTGCGGCGCTGACGCTGCTGGCCGTGGCGGGCTGCGACGGGCCGCAGTCGGTGCTCGCCCCCGCGGGCCGCGAAGCCGGAGAGATGGCCAGCCTGTTCTGGGTGATGCTGGGCGGCGCGGTCTTGCTGTGGCTGCTGGTCAACGGGCTGTTTCTCTACGTCACCCGCATCAACCCGCGCAAGATGTCGCGCGGCTGGGCGGAGGCGCTGATCATCGGCGGCGGGATCGTCTTTCCGCTGGTGGTGATCACCTCGCTGCTGGGCTACGGGCTGTCGTCGATGCCGCAGCAGCGGCTGCCGGGCGACGGGCTGGTCATCAAGATCCGGGGTGAGGAATGGTGGTGGCGCGTCGAATACTGGCCCGAAGGCGCGGACAAGCCCATCGTCGCCGCCAATGAGCTGCGCCTGCCCGCAGGCCAGCGCACCGAGATCAAGCTGACGGCCAACAAGGTGATCCATTCGTTCTGGGTGCCCGCCATCGCGGGCAAGATGGATCTGATCCCCGGTCGTGAAAACCGCCTGTCGGTATTGCCGGAAAAGACCGGCGTGTTTCGCGGCCAATGCGCCGAATTCTGCGGTCTGTCGCACGCGCTGATGGCGTTTCGCGCCGTCGTGCTGAGCCCGGATGACTTCGACAGCTGGCTCAGGGCCGAGGCCGCCCCGGCAAGACCGCCCGCCGGGGGGGCGCCCGCCCGCGGGCGGGATCTGTTCCTGTCGCAGGGCTGCGGCGCCTGCCATACCGTGCGCGGCACGCCGGCCGCGGGGCGCAGCGGGCCGGATCTGACCCATGTGGGCAGCCGCCTGTCGCTGGCCGCGGGAACGCTGGCGCCGACGACGGAAAATCTGGTCAACTGGATCAGGCAGCCCGGCGCCATCAAACCCGGCGCCAAGATGCCCGCCTATGACGACCTGCCGCGGGCGGATCTCGCCGCGCTCGCGGCCTATCTGAAAGCACTCGAATGACCTTTGGCAATCGTCCCCGCCCCGATCGGCCCGAGCATCTGCGTCTGCCCGATCCCGAAGGGCCCTTCCCCCCGACCGAGGAAATGCTGAGCGAGCCGGTCCCCGAAGAGGTGCAGGAGCAGCAGCGCAAGCGCCTGCGCGCCGCGTGGAAGACCCCGCAGGGCTGGCGCTATTTCACCGCCGTCAACAATTCCGAAGTGGGCCGCTGGTACGCGCTGACGGCATTCGCCTTCTTCCTGCTGGCCGGGCTGCTGGCGCTGGCGATGCGGGTGCAGCTGTCGGTGCCGGAAAACGATTTCCTGACCTCGTCGCAGTTCAACCAGTTCTTCACGATGCACGGCTCGGCGATGATGTTCCTGTTCGCGGTGCCGATCTTCGAGTCGATCTCGATCCTGCTTCTGCCCGCCTTCCTGGGATCGCGCGACATGCCGTTCCCGCGGCTTTCGGCCTATGGATACTGGTGTTTCCTGATCGGCGGCATCTTCGTCATGGGTTCGTTGCTGTTCGGGGCCGCGCCCAGTTCCGGCTGGTTCATGTACCCGCCGCTCGCCACCGAGGTAGAGGGCATCGGCGCCGACATCTGGCTTTTGGGCCTGTCGTTCATCGAGGTGGCCTCCATCGCGGCGGCGGTCGAGCTGATCGTGGGCACGCTGAAATGCCGCCCGCCGGGGATGCGCATCAACATCATGCCGCTCTACGCGTGGTACGTTCTGGTCGTGGGGGGGATGATCCTCTTCGCCTTTCCGCCGCTGATCGCGGGCGATTTCCTGTTCGAGCTTCAGCGCTCCTTCGACTGGCCCTTTTTCGATCCCGAGCGCGGGGGCGACCCGCTGCTGTGGCAGCATCTGTTCTGGATCTTCGGTCACCCGGAGGTCTACATCGTCTTCCTGCCGTCCATCGCCATCGCCGCCATGGTGGTGCCCACCGCGGCGCAGCGGCCCATCGTGGGGTATTCGTGGATCGTGCTGTCGGCGGTGGGCACCGGGTTCATCAGCTTCGGGCTGTGGGTGCACCACATGTTCGCCACCGGGCTGCCCGCGCTCAGCCTAGGCTTTTTCTCCGCCGCGTCCGAGGCCGTGGTGATCCCCACCGGCATCCAGCTTTTCGCCTTCGTCGCCACGCTGATGGTGGGCCGCGTGAAGATGAGCCAGCCGATGCTGTGGATCGCGGGGGCGCTGGCGGTGTTCACCGCGGGCGGGCTGACCGGGGTGATGGTCGCCATCGCACCCTTCGACTGGCAGGTGCATGACACCTATTTCATCGTGGCGCATCTGCATTACACGCTGTTCGGCGGCATGGTCTTTCCGGTGATCGCGGGAATCTACTACTTCTATCCGTTCATCACCAAGAAACGCATGTCCGACCGGCTGTCGCGCTGGGCGTTCTGGCTGATCTTCTCGGGGTTCAACATCACCTTCCTGCCGATGCATCTGACCGGGCTGCTGGGGATGCCGCGCAGGGTCTATACCTATCCCGGCGATCTGGGCTGGAGCGGGCTGAACCTGATCTCGACCATCGGCGCCTTCATCATCGCGGCCGGTTTCGCGGTCTTCACCTGGGATCTGCTGCGCCCCAAGGGCAAGCAGCAGCTGACGCCGCGCAACCCCTGGAAGGGCGGCACGCTGGAATGGTCGCACGCCGTCCCGGCGGAGGCCTGGGGCGCGCGCTCGATCCCCTATGTCACCTCGCGCTATCCGCTGTGGGATCAGGAAAGGATCGTCGAGCGGATGGATGCGGGCCGCTACTACCTGCCCGACAGCAAGAAGGGCCTGCGCGAAACGCTCGTCACCTCGGTCATGGATGCGACGCCCGAATTCGTGGCGCGCATCACCGGGCCCGCCTGGATCACGATCTGGGCCGCACTTTTCACCGGCGGGGCGTTCATCTTTCCCACCTTCCACATGTATCCGCCCGCGATCGTCAGCGGCATCCTTGCCGTGGCCTGCATCATCTACTGGCTGTGGAGCGCGACCGCGCGCGTGCCAGAGGCGGACAGCATGGACGCGGGCCTGGGCCTGCGCCTGCCGGTCTATGCCTCGGGGCCCAAGGCGGTGGGCTGGTGGGGGGTGTGGATCACCATGCTGGGCGATACCACCGCCTTTGCCAGCCTGGTGTTCGGTTTCTTCTTCTACTGGACCGGGCGGCCCGATTTCCCGCCCGAGGGTGCGGTTCATGCCCAGCCGCTGCTGGTGGCGGCGGGGGTGACCGCGCTCGCCATAAGCTGGGCACTGACGGTGCAGGCGCGCAACGTCAACCGCCGCGGCAACGCGGGCGGCGCGCGGCTCGCGCTGATCGCCGGGACGGGCGCGGCGGTGCTGTCGGCGGCGGCCTTCATCCTGTCGCTGACGCTGCCCGACATGGACCCCAAGGCCCATGTCTATCCCGCCACGATCTGGGCGCTGACGATCTGGACGCTGGCCCATATCGGTGTGGGCATCATCATGCAGGGGTATTGTCTGGCGGGCAGCCTGGCGGGCAAGATGACGCCGAAATACGATGCCGATCTGGCGAACAGCACGCTGTTCTGGCATTTCCTGTGCCTGACCGGCGTGGTAACGGGCGCCGTGACCGGCCTGGCGCCCTGGGTGTTGTAGAATGGCGGATCGAGCACAAGGCAAACGCGGGGGCGAAGGCAACAGCGACGAAGCCGAGTTCCACGCCGAAAGCGACAGCCTGTGGCGGATCACGCTGTCGCCGGTGATCTGGGCGCTGCATTTTGTCACCGTCTACGGCGCCACGGCGATCTACTGCGCCAAGCTGGTGCCCGACGAAGGCGCGATCCTGGGGCTGCGCTACGGCATCGCCGCGGTCACGGTGGCGGCGGTGCTGGCGATCGTGCTGATCGGCTGGCGGTCGTGGAAACACTGGGGCTATCTCAAGACCCACGATTACCGGCATGAGCTGAGCGTGGTCGAACACCGCCACCGGTTCCTCGGACACGCTGCATTCCTGCTGTCGGTGATCTCGTTGATCGCGGTGCTTTATTCATCGCTGCCCGCCATATTCATCGGAAACTGCGCGTGACGGGCAGCGCCGCATATACGCTGGCGGCCGGGCTGCTGGCCGCCGTGGCCTGGGCCGCGCCGCTGATCGCGCCGCCACTGGCGGGGTTTCCCGCGCATATGCTGCGGCATATGGCGGTGGTGGCGGGCATCGCGCCCTTGCTGGCGCTGGTGATCCTGCGCCTGCCCGATCCACGCCCGCGGCGCTGGCTGGGGGTGCCGCCGATGATCGCGGCGGGGGCGGAATTCGCCATCGTCTGGGGCTGGCACCTGCCGGGGTTGCAGGCCTGGGCCGGACGCAGCGATGCCGCCTATGCGTTGCAACTGGCGATGTTTCTGGGCGCGGGGCTGGCGGTCTGGGGCGGCGCGCTGGTGGTCTCTCCGCTGCTGGGGGCGGGCACGATGTTGCTCACCAGCATGCACATGACCCTGCTGGGCGCGCTGCTGATCCTGGCGCCCGCGCCGCTTTACGGGCAATGGGCCGATCTTTGGGGACAGCAGGTGGGCGGGATGCTGATGCTCGGCATCGGCACACCTATCTATCTGATCGCGGGCCTGCGGCTCGTTTCTCTCGCACTCAGATCGAAGGAGCCCCGGCATGATCCGGCTTGATCGGCGCAGACTGAAAACCGTGGCGATGACGCTGGCGGTGCTGGCGGTGATCGGCGCGATCGGCGCGGTCGCCACCGTGGGGCTGGGGCTTTACAATGTTTCGGCGCGCAAGGGGCACTGGCCGGGCGTCAGCTGGGTTCTCAACACGACCTTTCGCAATTCCGCCCGCCTGCGCGATCCGGGCCCGGCGGCCGTGCCCGTCGATCTGGCCGACCCGCAGAGGGTCGCGCTGGGCGCGCGACATTTCCAGACCGGCTGCACCGTCTGTCACGGCACCCCCGGCGGCAACGACCGCAGCGCCACCACGCGCGCCATGGTCCCCGAGCCGCCCGCCATCGCCGAAGCCGTCGACAGCTGGGCCCCGGAGGAGATGTTCTGGGTCGTCTCGGAGGGGATCAAGATGAGTGGGATGCCGCACTGGCCCTCGTTGCGCGAGGACGACGTTTGGCCCGTCGTCTCCTTCCTGCGCGAGGCCGAAACCATGAGCGCGGCGGACTACCGCGCGCTGGTGGCCCCGGCCCCCGGCGCGGATGCGCGGGCCTCGGGCAGCGACCCGGAGGCCTATTGCGCAAGCTGCCACGGCGTCGACGGCAACAGCCGCAACAGCTTTATCCCGCGGCTCGATACGCTGTCGCTGCCCTACATCCGCACCGCGCTGGAGGCCTACGCCGGCGGGCGGCGGCAAAGCGGCGTGATGCAGCAGGCGGCGAGCCTGTTCGATGGCCCCACCTTGCAGCAGCTCGCCGAACGCATGGCCGCGCTGCCGACCGTGGATGCGCCCATCGACCCCGCGCCGGACCCCGCCTTGGTGAAAAAGGGCGCAGCATTGGCAAGCGCGCGCGGGCCCGACGACGATGTGGCCGCCTGCACCGCCTGCCACGGCCCCTGGCCCAGCGAAAGATCGCCGCTCTTCCCGCCGCTGGCCGGACAGGGCGTGTCCTATCTGACGACGCAGCTGAACCTGTGGCGCGAAGACAAGCGCGGAGGCGGCCCGAAGGCCGATCTGATGCGCAAGGCCGCCGAATGGCTGGAGGACGACGACGTCAAGGCGCTGGCCGCCTATTACGCCAGCCTGCCCCCGTCGGAGGGGACGCCGTAGGGCTGGCGTGAGGGTTTTGTGTTGGGAGGGATTAAATGCCGATTGCTTTAATACCTGGCGATAAAAAAAGGCACGAAATCCTCCCTCCGTTTTTGAGGCTTGCATTTCAGCAAAGTCCACCTAAACTCCGCATAATATTGTGGAGCGCTTGAAAAATCATGTTGGAAAACACCCAGAAGCTACGGGAAATAATCACTGAGAACCTCCGGATTCAAAGGCATAGCGATAGCGTAGAGTATGTTGATACTGACTCCCTTATTCTTGATTTGAAGGCGAGGCAAAATCACGCGATATTTGCGAGGCGCGGCTGCGGAAAAACCCTTTTAATGTTCAAGTCGGCAAAGGCAACCTCAGATGAGGTGAAAACTATTTACCTCAATTGTGAAGACTTTAAGCGACATAGTTTTCCTGATGTTCTGCTGGTGATATTGGAATCTGTATTTTTAGAACTACAGCAGAATTGTACAGGATGGTTTGGGCGAAAGCGACGACTGAAGGAAATACTATCTGAGGTAATCCAGGATATTGATGAAATCAAAAAGATGCCTGACGAAATTAGCAAATCAGTTTCTGTCGAGGCGGAACGATCCAAGAGATCTGGCCAGGGTGCGAATGCAGGCGGAAATTTCGAAGGCCTAGACTTGGGCATCAAATCGGATCAATCTACCACAGCATCCCTGCGAGTGGAGCAAACCTTCGAAGAACATCAGTCTAAGCTAAAAGATCTAGATCGAAAGCTGCCTGAATACAAAAGAAAAATTCGAGAGTTCTTCCAAATATCTGGCAAAGTAAAGTA
>NZ_JBRBUA010000069.1:0-48734 GCF_052826345.1 Brevirhabdus sp.
CCTGGGCGGCCAGCCTCCGGCGCTGGTCTATTGGCAGAGAAATGATAGCAACCAACCCGGTCAGCAGGTGCAACGAGTAGCTTAAATCATGCCAGATCCTGTCCAAGAGACGGGGAGTAGCTCACCACGATCCTGGCCTTCTTCCCCTCCAGGTCGTCCAGATAGGCTCTGCTCTCCGTTTCATCGGCGGGTGCCTCTTGACGGGCCCTCATCTCAGCCATGGCGCCGCGCACGTGTTCGCGTATCAGCGCTTTGGTTCGCCACTCGCTGACGGGTCCATCTGCCAATTCGGAAATCATCTTCTCTTCTCCTGCCTCCGTCGCGGCAAGGAGGTCAGCCGACCTCTTTACCGCTTCGGACAGGACCTGTGTCCGAAGCGAGATGGAGAGAAATTCGGATGCCCCGACGTCACGCAGCGCCTTGGGTCAGCGGCGGCGGAAGTGGAAGATTCCGTTCCTGCGGACGAGATGAAGACCCCATCTACGTCCTGAGTTCCGAGGTCGCGTGCGGCCCATGTGAACCAGTTTGTGAACCTCCGCGACGTGGAAACGAGAGGATTGCCGCTTGATCAACGGCTATCCCATTGGAAGGGAGGGATTTTTCTGGATCATGGCTGGGGTGGTAGGATTCGAACCTACGATACACGGTACCAAAAACCGATGCCTTACCACTTGGCTACACCCCAACGCAGGGCGGTAACTACTGCGTGCGGCTCAGCGCTTCAAGGGCGAAAATTAAAAAATTGTCACTTGTCGGCGGTCCGGTTTCGGCGCTCTGCCGGGCGGGAATATCGCGCGTGCCCGGCCGGTGAGGGCCGGCCGATGAGGGCCGGGCGCGCGCGGTTTCGACGGGCTCAGGTGCTTTGCGGCCTGTTCGCGCCCAGGACGGTGAACATGGCGCGGCGCAGGCGGGTTTTCAGCCCGTCGATGACGCTGAACAGCGAGGGGACGAACAGCAGCGACAGAAGCGTCGACAGCAGCAGCCCGCCGATCACCGCCACCGCCATCGGTGCGCGGAACTCGCCGCCCGTGCCCAGCGCCAGCGCGCTGGGAACCATGCCCGCGGTCATCGCGATCGTCGTCATGATGATGGGGCGCGCGCGCTTGTGGCCCGCGTCCAGCATCGCCTCGTCGCGGGGCACGCCCTTTCCCATCGCCTCGCTCGCGAATTCGACCAGCATGATGGCGTTCTTGGTGACGATCCCCATCAGCATCAGAAAGCCGATCACCACCGAAAGTCCGATCGCCGACCCGTTCAGGTAGAGGGCGAAGATCGCCCCGCCGATCGCCAGCGGCAGTGACATCAGGATCGTCACCGGCGTGATGAAGCTGGAAAACAGCAGGACCAGAACGACATACACCAGCAGCACGCCCGCGCCCATCGCGAGCCCGAAGGAGGTGAAGACCTCTCCCATCACCTCGGCGTCGCCCGCGCTCTGCACCGAGGTGCCTTCCGGCATGTTCCGTGCGACGGGCAGCTCGGCGACCGCCTGCGTCGCGGGGCCCAGCAACGCGCCGGGGGCCAGGTCCGCCTCGACGGCGGTGCGATACTGCCGGTCGTAGCGTTCGATCGTGCTGGGGCCGGTGGACAGGGCGATGTCGGCCACGACTTCCAGCGGGACGGGCTGGCCGGTGGTGCTGGGCACCCGCTGTCCGGCCAGTTGCAGCAGATCGCGGCGCGATTGCTCGTTCAGGCGCACGGTGATCGGGATCTGACGCTCGCCGGTGTTGAACTTGGCCACGTTCGAGCCGCTGTCGCCGATCGTGGCGATGCGGATGGTGCTGGCCAGCGCCGCTGCCGTCACGCCCATTTCCGCCGCGAGTTCGGGCTTGGGGGTGATCTGGATCTCGGGGCGGGTCAGCGATGCGCTGCTGGAGGCGTTCTGCACACTGGGCAGCGCATTCATCTGGCGGGCGAGGGTGCGCGCCGCGGCGGCGGCGGCGGCCTCGCTGTCGCCCAGCACATTGACCGAGATATCGCGCTGGCCGTTTTCCTTGAGAAAGTTCAACCGCACATCGGGCACATCCGCGAGGCGCTTTTCCAGCTCGTCCTGAATGGCGAACGAGGATCTGTCCCGCGTGCTTTTCTGGCCCATGTTCACCACGATCTGCGCCTTGGTGATGCCGCCCGAGCCGCCGTCGACGAATACGTTCTGCACCTCGGGGACCTGCATCACATCCTGCGAGATCCGGCGCGCGGTTTCGCGGGTTTCGGCCAGCGTGGACCCCGGCGGCAGCTCGACGGAGATGGTCGCCCGCCCGGTATCGGCAGACGGCACGAATTCGGTCGGCAGCAGCGTCGCCGAATAGATCGACCCCGCAAAGATCCCCAGCCCCAGCAGCAGGGTGATCGTGCGGTTGTGCAGCGTCCAGCGCAGGATGCCCATGTAGCGGCGCATCAGGAAGCCGTCCTTTTCCACCTCGGGTTCGATCCCGTCGCGCAGGAAATAGGCCGACATCATCGGCGTGATCAGCCGTGCGACCAGCAGCGAAAACAGCACCGCCACCGCGACGGTCAGGCCGAATTGCTTGAAATACTGCCCGGCGATCCCGGACATGAAGCTGACGGGCGCAAAGACCGCGACGATGGTGAAGCTGATGGCGATCACGGTGGTGCCGATTTCGCGCGCCGCTTCCTCGGACGCCTCATAGGCGGGTTTGCCCATCTGGATGTGGCGCACGATGTTCTCGATCTCGACGATGGCGTCGTCGACCAGGATCCCGGTGACCAGCGTGATGCCCAGCAGGCTGACCGTGTTCAGCGAAAATCCCAGGTAGTTCATCACGATGAAGGTCGGGATGATCGACAGCGGCAGGGCCACGGCGGTGATCAGCGTGGCACGCCAGTTGCGCAGGAACAGGAACACCACGATGATCGCGAGCGCGGCCCCTTCGTAAAGCGTGTCCATCGCGCTCTGGTAATTGCCCTGGGTATAGACGGTCGCGTCGTCGATCAGCGACACCCGCACGTTGGGATATTTTGCGATCAGCTTTTCCAGCGCGGCCTTGGCGTTGTCGCCGGCCACGAGGTCGCTCTTGCCGGTGGCGCGGAACACGCCGAAGGCCACGACAGGCTGCCCGTCGAACAGTGCAAAGCTGCGCACCTCGGCCGCGCCGTCGGTGACGGTGCCCAGCTGGTCCAGCCGCACTGTCATCCCCGAAGGCAGCGTCAGCGGCGTCGCGGCCAGCTGCTCGACGCTGTCGGCGCTGCCAAGCGCGCGGATGCTGTATTCCTGTCCCGCCAGATCGCCGCGCCCGCCGCCCAGGTCGATATTGACCGAGCGCAGCTGGTTGTTCACATCCGCCGCCGTCAATCGCAACGCCTGAAGCCGCATCGGATCGAGATCGACCCTGATTTCGCGGTCCGCGCCGCCGATCCTGGAAACCTGGCCCACGCCCTCGACGGTCTGCAAGTCGCGCGCGACGACCTCATCCACGAAATACGACAGCGCATCTATGCTGCGGGTCGGGTCCGACACCGCGTAGGTCAGGATCGGGCGGCCGGTCACGTCGACGCGCTTGATGACCGGCTCGGTGATGGAATCGGGCAGATCGCCGCGCACGCCGGCCACGGCATCCTTGATATCGTTGAGCGCCCGGTCCGTGTCGGTTTCCAGCGAGAATTCGACCGTGATGGAGGCCGCGGAATCCGACGCCACCGCGGTGACATGCTTGACCCCGGTTACATCGGACACGGCGCTTTCGAGCGGCTTGATCACCTGGCTCGCGATTTCCGACGGGGCGGCGCCGGGCTGGGAAATCGTCACGGTGATGATCGGAATGTCGATGTTGGGAAACTGCGTCACCGGCAGCCGCAGAAAGCTGACCAGGCCCACGATGCACAGCACCAGAAACAGCGCGAGCGTCGGGACCGGCTTGCGGATCGCCCAGGTGGACATGTTCATTTGACGTCTCCGGCTGCGGCGGCGGCATCTTCGGCGGGGGGGGCGGCCTTGGCCGGGGCCGCGCCGGTTTCAGCGGCGGGCGCTGGGGGGGCAGGCGGGGTCGGGGCGGCGCCGCTGACTCCGGGTTGATCGGGAAAGACCGGTTTCACCCGGTCGCCATCCCCGAAGAACGCGCCGGCCTTGGCGATGACCGCGTCGCCTTCGGCCAGGCCCGTCAGGATCTCACGCCGGTTGTCCCAGATCAGCCCGGCCGCCACCTCGCGCCGCTCAACCACGCCGTCCTGTAGGCGCAGCACGTAATTCTGCGTGCCGTCGGTCAGCACCGCGGTGGCGGGCACCGTCACGCTGTCGCGCCGGTCGGTGATGATCCAGCCGCCCGCGAACAGCCCGAGCGCAGGCTGTCCGTGGACTCGAGCGAGATCAGCACCGTGCCCAGCCGGTTGACCGGGTCGACCGTGGGCGCGATCAGGCGGACCTTGCCGTTGACCCGGCCGATCCCGGCAATATCGATCTGCGCGGGGTCGCCGTCGGAAATCTGCGCGAGGGCGGTTTCGATCACCTCGGACCGGACCTCGACCACGCCATCCTGGATCAGGCGGAAAATGGGTTCCCCGCCGGAGGCCGCGATCGCGCCGATCTGGCCGTTGCGCTGCGAGATGAGGCCGGAGGCAGGGGCCAGCAGGGTCGCATGATCGAGGTTGAGCTGCGCGATCCGCAGTTGCGCCTGCGCCTGCTGCATCTGGGCCTGCGCCACCGCAAGCCCGTCGCGCGCCGATTGCGCGGCGGCGGCGGCCGTCTGGGCCTTGGCCTGCGCATCGTCCAGCGTGGCCTGCGACACGTTGCCCGAAGCCCGCAGCCGCGAGGTGCGCGACAGCGCCGCATCGGCCTGGGTCTTCGACGCATCCGCCGAGGCGATCTGGCTGGAGGCCTGACTGACCGCGGCCTGCGCGCGCGCGGCTTCGGCCTGCGCCTGGGCATACTGGGCCTGAAGGGTGGTGTCGTTCAGCTGTGCCAGCACATCGCCCTCGGAGACGAAATCGCCTTCGTCGACCGCGATACTGTCTATCGTATAGCCGCTGACCTGCGGATAGACCAGGATCTCGCGCCGCGCGACCAGCGTGCCGGAAACCGGCACCCGGCCGATCATCTCATGCCTCTCGGCGGTGGCGGCGGTGACGCTCGGCGGCGGCGCGGACTGGGCGGTGGGCTTCGGATCGGGCTGCGCCTGCGGGAGCGCGGGGTTTTCCGGGGCGGGGGGCTCCGAGGCGGGGGGCTCCGGGGCGGGGGACTCCGCGGCGGCGGGCTGGCCGGATTGGGCCCGCGCGCCCTCCGGCGAGGCCATGGCACCGGCCGCCAATCCGATCGCAAGCCCGCCTGCCACAAGGAATTTTCGTGCCGTAAAGAAAATCATCCTGTCCACCGCATCAATCCCGTCTGTTCAGAAATGGCTGAACGCGAATTAGAGCCTGGGCGCCGACACGTCAACGATTAGTTTCAGTATTGACTGAACGTAATGAATTTGATTGGGTCGCGCCAGACGAACACCGCATCACCAGCTTTGGGAAAATGGATGGCCGAGGAAGGTTTCGAACGGACGCGCGAACGGTTTATCGAGATGATGGGGATGGTCACTCAGGCCGAGGGGATGCCCCGGATCTCGGGGCGGTTGATGGGCCTGCTGATATTCGACGGTCGGCCCTATTCGTTCAGCGAACTTGCCACGCAATTGCAGGTCAGCCGCGGCAGCATCAGTTCCAACGCGCGCTTGCTGGTCGAACGCGGCATGATCGAGCGGATTTCCAAGCCGGGCGACCGTCAGGATTACTTCCAGATGGTTTCCGACCCTTACGACAGCATCCTGAACGGGGTCGGGCGCCGGGCCCAGGCGACCAGCCGGAACATCCGGCAGATCGTTGGCACGCTGCCTCAGGATCGGCCCGACGTCGCATCCCGCCTGCTTGGCTACGCGTCGCTCTACGGCGCGGTGGCCGATAGTCTGGCGATGGCGGTCGACCGTCTGCGCGCGGGCGCGCCCGAGGGAACCGGGCGCTCAGAGTGACTGGTCATAGGGGCCGACCTCGGGTTCGTGCCGCAGCAGCGCATCTATCGCCTCGAACAGCGCCTTGAGATCTGCCCGGCTTTGCGTGCTTTCGCAGACGACCACCAGATTGGGGGTGTTGGAGGAAGCCCGCACCAGCACCCAACTGCCATCCGTCAGACTGACACGCGCGCCGTTGACCCGGTTGATGTCCACGATGGCGCGCCCCGCCAGGCCCTCTCCGGCTGCCATCCGGGCGGCGAGCTTTTCGGCGATGCGCCGGGTGACGCCGTATTTCTCGCAGTCCGGGCAGGCGGGCGACAACGTCGGGCTGCACCAGGTTTCAGGCAGCTCGGCGTAAAGATCGGCGATGCTCCTGCCGGGGTGGCGGTTCAGCAGAGCGCAAAGTTCCGCCGTCGCGCGAAACGCGCAGTCGAACCCGTGGCCGAGCGGCGGGGCCAGGATGAAATGTCCGGATTTTTCGAACCCCGCCAGCGCGCCCGTTTCCTGCACCCGGCGTTTCATATGGCTGTGCCCGGTTTTCCAGTATTCCACCGTCGCCCCGGCGCGGCGCAGCACCGGGTCGCTGGCGAAAAGCCCGGTGGATTTGACGTCGGTGACGAAATGCGCGCCCGGATGCCGCAGCGCGATGTCACGCGCCAGGATCAGCCCCAGCTTGTCGGCGAAGATTTCCCGCCCCCGATGATCCACCACCCCGCAGCGGTCGCCATCGCCGTCGAAGCCGATGCCCAGGTCGGCCCCGCTGCGGTTCACCTGCGCGCCCATGTCGCGCAGCATGACCAGCGATTCGGGGTTCGGATTGTAATGCGGAAAGCTGAAATCGGGCCGCGTATGCAGCGGCACCACCTGCGCGCCGAGCGTTTCCAGCAGCTCGGGGGCGAAATGCGATGCGGTGCCGTTTCCGGTGGCGCAGACGATGCGCAGCGGGCGCGTCAGCCGGAGCCCGCGCGCCGCATCGGCCAGATAGGCGGTGCGCAGGGCCGGTCCGCGTGTGATCTGCCCGCCCGCCCGCGCGCGCGCGCCTCCCTGCATGACGATGTCGCGCAGCTCGCGCATCTGTTCGACGCCATGGGTGAGGGGGGCTGCGAACCCCAGCTTTACCCCGGTCCAGCCGTTGGGATTATGCGATGCGGTCACCATCGCCACGGCCGCGATGCCCAGCCGGATCTGCGCGAAATAGGCCATCGGCGTCACGCAGGTGCCGATATCGGTCACCGCGATCCCCGCCTGCTGCAATCCCAGCATCAGCGCATGTTTCACCGCCGGGGCATATTCGCGGAAATCATTGCCCACCAGGATGCGCGGGGCGATGCGGGCGCGGTGCATCTGGGTGCCGATGCCCAGACCCAGCGCAATGAAGCCTTGCAGGTTGATCTGCGCCGGGTACCGCCAGCGCGCATCGTACTCGCGAAACCCCGAAGGCGCGATCATCGGGTAGTCCAGAAAATCCCAGCTGTCCGCCGTAACCTGCGCCAGCGGGACCGGCGGGGCCGCATCCGACAGATCGTTCAGTTTCGGGTCGGACATGCGCGGGGCCTTTTGTTACAGGCGGATGGGATCGTCCTTTGCGACCTTGTCAAAGCGCATCAGACCCTTGACCAGATCGTCCATGCGATCCAGCGGTATCATGTTCGGCCCGTCGGAGGGCGCGTTGTCGGGATCTTCGTGCGTTTCCATGAAGATTGCACTAACGCCGATGGCCGTCGCCGCCCGCCCCATCACGGGCGCGAATTCGCGCTGCCCGCCGCTGGCGCCGCCCAGCCCGCCGGGTTGTTGCACCGAATGGGTGGCGTCCATCACCACCGGGTACCCGGTTTTCATCATCTCGGGCAACGCGCGCATATCCGCAACCAGCGCGTTATAGCCGAAGGATGATCCGCGTTCGGTCAGCAGAATCCGCTCATTGCCGGTGGATTCGATCTTGGCCACGACATTGGGCATGTCCCAGGGCGCCAGGAACTGGCCCTTCTTGACGTTTACCGCAGCACCGCTGTGGCCCGCCGCCAGCAGCAGATCGGTCTGCCGGCACAGGAAGGCGGGGATCTGCAGAACATCGACCGCTTGTGCGACCGTGTCGCAATGCGCGGGATCATGCACGTCGGTCAGCACCGGCACGCCCAGCGTGTCCCGGATGTCGGCCATGATGCGCAGCCCCTCATCCATGCCCGGCCCGCGTCGGCCCGACAGCGAGGTCCGGTTGGCCTTGTCGTAGGAGGCCTTGAAGATGAAACCGGCCCCGGCGCGCTCGCATATCGCCTGCATCGCCTCGGCGATCATCAGCGCGTGGTCGCGCGTTTCCAGCTGGCAGGGGCCCGCGATGAAGGTGAGGGGCAGGTCGTTTCCGACCTTTATCCCGGCGATATCGAGTGTCTTCATGTCTAGCTCGTGACCTGTTCGCGCAGAATGGATGCGGTGAGTGAGGCCATGAGATATATCCCGGCAAAGATCAGGAATGCCAGCGACGTGTTCTCGAAGACGCGCGGATAGGTCGGCTTGTCGGGGGCCACAGGATTGACGGCCATCGACAGATAGCGCGTCTGGCGGTTGGCCTCGATCCGGGCGGTTTCCATCTGTTGCAGGGCCTGCTGCAACATCAGTTGCCGGGTTTCCAGATCGGTCTGGGCGACCATCAGTTCGCTGGTGATCCGCGCCAGCGAACCCGACCCCTCGCCACCTTCGGTCAGGCTCGTGCGCAGATCCGCGATGACCTGTTCGAGACGCTGAATATTTCCCTTGGATACCGCCACGCGGGTTTCGTTGGGACGGCGGTTGGCCTCCAGCTCCGCCAGGCGCAGGCGTTCGTTCTGCAATTCGATCTCATAGGTGTTGATCTGGCCCATGACCATGGAACTTTCGGCCTCGGCGCTCAAGACGCCGCGGGCTTCCTGAAGCTGCACGACCTTCAGCTGGGCCGCCTGCATCTTCGCTTCGGCGTCCTTGTAGCTTTCGTTGGCGCCCGCCATCTGGTCGCGGCGCAAGCGCTGGGTCAGATGATCCACCTGCTCCTCCGCATAGGTGATCAATGCGCGCGAAAAGGCGACGGATGTGGCGGGATCGGTGGCGATCACCTCCATCCGCACGACACCTTCGGTCGGGTCATAGCCGATTTTCACGTTGCGCTGGTACACCTTGTAGGCGTCCTCGTTGGTGGCATTGGCGTCCAGCCGCTGGATCGGGTCGATCGCGGGATCCTGGAAATGCGCCTTGAAGCCGAGATCCTGGTCCAGCCGCTGCATCGCATCGCGTGACTGAAGATAGCTCTGCACGGAAATCGAATCCTGCGAGGTGGCAAAACTGGTGCCCGAGAACATCCCGCTCAACGGGCTGGCGCCCTGCGATTCCGCCTTCTGGATCACGAATTGCGTGTCGGTCGCATAGAGCGGCGTTGCGATCACCGCATAGTAGTAGCCCGCCACAAGCGTCGGCAGGAAGACGAAGAACGCCAGGCGGGCGATCAGGAGCGCGATGCGCCGTTTGCGGCGGCGGGCGATGTCGCGCTGGATGCGCATGATCTCCGACGCGCGCGACTGTTCGGGCCGGTCGGTTTCCATCTCGGCGGGCAGGGGAGTGCGCCGAATGGTCTGCGGCAGGTTGCGGACCTGGTTCTGATCGGCCACCAGCTCCAGCATGTTGGATTTCTCGAACGGGTCGATGCCCTGGCGGCGCAGCTGATGCACCGCGTCGTAATCCGAGGACGGGCGCAGCCCGTGTTTCTGCGCGATGCGCCGGGCCATGCGCAGCTGTCGGCCCGTCAGCCCCTCGTTGCGGATGGAGGCGATATCGTCGGCGGCGGTGGTGAGGTTCGCGGCGGGCAGGGCGGCCCCGCCCTGCGAGCCGCGCGCGGGTTCCGTGCCGCCGCGGCGGGCGGACACAACGGCGGCGCTGTTGCCGCGCGCCGTCGCGAACAGGCGGTTGCCGAAGCCGTCCTCGGTTTCTTCCTCGCCGCGCCGGGGCTGCGGCGCGGCCGCCCGCGCCTGAGCCGCGCCCTGGCGCGTGGCGGAGGCCTGCCCCGCCGCGGCGGGGCGGTCCGTCGAATGCTGGACCGTTGCAAGCTCCACGGAGGCGGGGCTGCGGCGGATCCGAAATTTCTTAGCTCTGGGTTTCATAATCATAGAGCCTTTTTGCTTCTTGCAAAGAATCGAACATATGCAACTGACCGTCGCTCAGGACGGCTGCGGAATTGCAGAATTTCTCCAGCGTGCTGGCCTGATGCGAAACGATCACCACGGTTGAATTCTTCAGCCGGTCGCGCAGGATCGAACCGGCGCGCTTGTTGAATTCCTTGTCCGTGGTGGACGGCATCCCCTCGTCGATCAGATAAATGTCGTATTCCAGCGCCAGCAACAGCGCAAAGGAAAATCGTGCGCGCATGCCCTGGCTGTAGGTGCCGACGGGCATGTCAAAATATTCTTTCAAGCCACAGACATACCGGCAGAACGCTTCGACGTAATCGGGGTCGAGCTGATACATCCGCGCAATGTAGCGGGCGTTCTCTCGGGCGGTGTGCTTGTTGTTTGTCCCCCCCATGAAGCCCAGCGGAAAGGAAACGCGGCAGTCGCGGTGGATGACCCCCTCATCGGGTTTTTCCAGGCCGCACATCATGTTGATCAATGTCGTCTTGCCGGTTCCGTTGGGCGCGAGAATGCCCAGGCTGTTGCCCAGTTCCACCCGGAAAGACGCACGATCTAGGATGATCTTGTGCTGCTTGCCGGTCCAGAACGACTTGCTGACGTCACTGAACTCTAACATCGGTGCCTCGTACTAACTGCTGACGTCCACTTGATATGGAGCTATGTGTCAATCGGTAACATAAATAGGCAATTGGGCGGTAATATGTCTGCGGCACCAGCAGGGCGGACGATATGCGGCCAAAGCGCGACGATATCTTGTCCCGGCCGGTCGATTGATCCCCTGACGGAAACAGCATCGGGGCCGATGCCCCCGATCCGGCCGGAAAGGCGGGGGTCCCGGACCGGCACGACGGGCCGGTCCGGGCATTGAGGGTCAGATGCGCCTTTGTCAGTCCTTCTGCTTTTCGACGCGCAACACGACACCGGCGACCAGCGACAACAGTGCCGCGGCAAAGCTGAACAGCGCGCCCATCTTGGCGGCATCCTGCACCGGCCCGCTTTCGAAGGCGACGGAGGCCACGAACAGCGAGACGGTAAAGCCGATCGCCGCCACGAATCCGACCACGATCAGATCGAGCACGCGCATGCCGGCGGGCAGGCCCAGCTTCATCGGGCGGGCGGCGAACCAGCCGAACAGAAAGATCCCCACCGGCTTGCCGACCAGCAGACCCGCCAGCACCAGCCAGGTCGGCGCGCCGATCGCCGAGAACTCGACCCCGGCGTTCATCAGGCCGAAGAAGAACAGGATGACCTCGACCGGGTGTTTCAGCAGATGCTCGATATGGTTCAGCAGGTCGGTCAGATATTGCTCCGCTTCGGCGAAGATGCCGAAGGCGCGGTCGGCGTGCGGAATGGCAGGCACGATCGGCAGCAGGCCGAGCGCGGGATGCAGACCGCTTTCCTGAAACGCGTAAAGACTGATCGCGCCCGCGACCAGATAGGGCCAGAAGCTGAGCTTGTTGCGCACCCAGGTCGAATTCGGGCGATGCTGCTTGCCCGCATCCATGCGCCGCGGCAACCAGTTGAACAGCACATATACCGTGACCGAGGCCGCGAGCGCCACCAGCAGCCAGGCAGGCACCAGTGCCGCCGACGGATAGAAGACCGCCAGAATGATCAGCCCGGCCGCGTCATCGGCGATCGCCAGCAGCAGCAGGAAACGCACTGCGGGGTGGCCCGCGCCGAACACGACCCGGCCCACCAGATAGGAAAACGCGATATCGGTGGCGGTCGGGATCGCCCAGCCGCGCGAAACGGCGTCATAGACGTCTGAGCCCAGAAAGGCGGCCAGACCCAGATACACCAGGATCGGCCCCGCCATGCCGCCCGCCGTCGCGAACAGCGGCGTCAGCGCCTTGCTGCCGCGCAGCGAGCCGTTTTCGAGGATGACGGCTTCCCAGACTTCCTTGGCCGCGACCGCGAAGAAGAACGCCATCAGCAAGTCGTTGACGAGGTAGTGCAGCGTCAGCGTGCGCACCAGATGCCCCTGGCCGTCATCGTGCAGCGCCCCGAAGAAAAAGTCCTCGATCAGGGGAAATTCCACGAAGGCGTGATAGCTGGCAGGGTCGGTATTCGCCCAAATCAGCGCGATCAACGCCCCAAAGATCAGCAGTAACGAATAGTTCGTTATAAAGTTCCAGACGCGATACACCGATACCTCCTCATTTTTTTCAGCCGCATCCTATTGAATGGGTTATCATCGGGCAACAGTCGGGGTGCCGTAATTCGCGCGGAAAGGACCCGTTCGGATGCGACTTTGCGCGCTGCCGCGCGCACGGTCGCACTGGCTATTGCGAAACCGGGCGAACTTCCTATCTGGGCGCCATGGGAAACACAGATGCCAGCGCCGCGCCCGGGGATCTCGCCGCGCAGATCCGTGCCTGCGATCTGTGCCGTGACCGCTTTGCCGCGACGGCCACACGCCACGCCCCCAGGCCGGTGGTCTGGTTCCGGCCCGGCACGCGCATCCTGATCGCGGGGCAGGCCCCGGGCGCGCGCGTACATGCGGCGGGCGTGCCGTTCAGCGACCCCTCGGGCGACCGGCTGCGCGACTGGCTGGGTCTGGACGACGCCGTGTTCTATGACCGCGAACGCGTCTCGATCGTTCCCATGGCCTTTTGCTTTCCCGGCTACAACGCGGCCGGGTCCGATCTGCCGCCGCCGCCGCTCTGCGCGCAGATCTGGCGCGGGCGGGTGATGGCGGCGCTGAGCGATGTGCCGTTGACGCTGCTGGTGGGCGGCTATGCGCAGAAATGGCACCTGGGCGCCCCGGCCCGGGCGGGTGTGACGCGCACCGTCGAGGCGTGGCAATCCTTCGCGCCGCGCGTCTTTCCCTTGCCGCACCCGTCCTGGCGCAATACCGGATGGCTCAAGAAGAATCCGTGGTTCGCCGAGGATCTGCTGCCGCAGTTGCGTCGACGCGTGAAAGAGGTGATGGCCGATGACTGAAACGACCGCGCTGGATGCGGCCCACGCCGAGATGCAGGCCGCGCCCGACGATGCCGCGCGGCGGCTGCGGTTCTACGAACGGCTGGCAGATACCGAGCTGCACCTGTTGCTGAATGCAGACCCCGAGCACCGCGCCGAGGATGATGCCGCAAGAGGCGCCGATGAAGAGGGGGCGGACGACCGGCGCATAGACCCCCGCGTCTTTCCGGTGGAGCAAGACGACTATGTGCTGGTTTTCGACCGGGAACACCGCCTGAGCCGGTTCGTCGGCGCGCCCGCGCCCTATGCGGCGCTATCGGGGCGCGCGCTGGTGGCGATGCTGGCGCGCGCCGGACTGGGCATGGGGGTCAACCTGGAGGTCGCGCCCTCCTCGATCCTGATCCCGCCGGGCGCGGTGGCCTGGCTCGCCCGGACGCTTAGCCATGCTCCCGCCGTGGCAGAGGCCCGCCCGGTGGAGGTCGAGCGCCCGCGCGATCTGCCCCGATCGCTGTTGCAGGGGCTGGATACCAAGCTGGGCATGGCCGAGGGCATGGCCCGTGCAGCCTATCTGGCGGCCGTGCGCTACAGCGACGGGGGGCGCGGCCACCTGCTGGCCTTTGTAGATGCGGCCCCGGGCGCGGAACAGGCGCTGGCGCAGGCGGCGGGCGAGGCGCTGATCTTCAGCGGCGTGGAAGAAGGCGTGATGGATGTGGCGTTTTTCGATGCCGCCGATCCGATCTGCGCGCTGCTGGCCCGTGCGGGGCTGCGGTTCGACCTGCCGCAACGCGCGGCCCGCGTGGCGCGGCCCGTCGCGGCCCCCGGCAGCGACCCGGCCCGCCCGCCGATCTTGCGCTGACATCGGCCGTGTTGCCTCTGGCTGGGCCGACGCATCAGCCCCGGTAGCGGAACGCGCCGCTTCCCGTCGCGACAAGGTGGCCGGTCTCGTCCGCGATGCGGGCTTCGGCAAAGAAGGTGCGCTTGCCGCCGCCAATGCGCCAGCCCTGCGCGATCAGGATGCCGCCTTCGGGCCGTGACAGGAAATTCACGTTGAGCGTCAACGTCATCGCATGAATGTCGTGGTCTGGGTCGGGGCTGAAACACCCGGCAAAGCCCATGGCCGAATCCAGCAGCGTGGCGTGCAGCCCGCCGTGCGGCAACGCGCTGCGGTTTCCATGCTCGGCACGCAGCTCCAGCCGCAGACGACAGTAATCGGGGCGCCATTCTCCGATTTCGAAGCCCAGCAGCTTTTGAAAGGCATAGGGCGCGGGCGGCGTCCGGCCCGCCGCCCGCCGTGAGGCATCGTGCCGGAGGAAATCCTCCGCGCTCAAGATCCACCGTCCGGGGGCAGCACATGGTCGCGGAACTGCTCGCGCAGCGTCAGCTTGGACACCTTGCCGGTCGCGGTCAGCGGCAGCGTGTCGACAAAGACCACATCATCGGGAAGCTGCCAGCGGGCGACCTGCGCCGAAAGCGCCTTCAGCAGGTCGGCGGCCTGCGGTCGGCGGCCCTCGGCAGGCACCACGATCAGCAGCGGGCGTTCATCCCACTTGGGATGCGGCACGGCGATCACGGCGCAGCTGGCGACATCGGGGTGGGCGATCACGATGTTCTCAAGCTCGAGCGAACTGATCCATTCGCCGCCCGACTTGATCAGATCCTTGGCGCGGTCGGTGATTGTCAGAAAACCCTGCGGGTCGATCCGCGCCACATCGCCCGTGGCGAACCAGCCGTCGGCGTCAAAGGCATCCCGGCTCGCGTCGGGGTTGTTGTAATAGGCGGAAATGACCGCCGGCCCGCGCACATGCAATTCGCCGCTGGCCCGGCCGTCATGGGGCAGGGGGTGACCCGCCTCATCCGTGATTTTCAGCTCCACCCCGAAAATGCGCCGACCCTGGCGGGACTTCATCTCGATCCGTTCTTCCTCGGGCTGGTCGTTCAGAGCGCCGTCGAGACCGCCCTGGGTGCCGATCGGGCTCATCTCGGTCATGCCCCAGGCGTGGCAGACCTCCACACCCATGCCCTCGAACCCCGCGATCATCGAGCGCGTCGCGGCGGAGCCGCCGACCACCAGATGTCCGAACCCCTGCGGCGGGCGCCCGCGCTTGCCGATTTCCGCCTGCAACCCCTGCCAGACGGTCGGAACGCCCCAGGCGGAGAACACTCTCTCACGCTCCAGCAGATCATAGACCGACGCCCCGTCCAGCGCCGGGCCGGGGAACACGATCGCCGTGCCGGTCAACGGCGCGGAATAGGGCAGCCCCCAGGCGTTGACATGGAACAGCGGCACCACCGGCAGCACGCTGGAGGCCGGATTCAGGCAGCGCTGAAACGACACACCCGTCATCAGGGCGTGCAGCACGCTGGATCTGTGCGTGTAGAGCGCCCCCTTGGGCCTGCCCGTCGTCCCCGAGGTATAGCACAGCCCGGAGGCCGTGTTTTCCGGCAGCTCCGGCCAGTCATAGCTGTCCGGCGCGTCGTGCAGCAGATCCTCGTAACACAGCAGATCCAGCTCGGAATCGGGCATATGGGCGCGATCGGTCATTGCCACCACGCGCAGCCCCGCGGGCAGGCGGTCGCGCAGCGCCTCGATCATCGGCACGAAGGTCAGGTCGGTGAACAGAAGGCTGTCTTCGGCGTGGTTGATGATGAAGCTCATCTGATCCGCCGAAAGCCGGGGATTGATGGTGTGGCAGACCGCGCCCATGCCCGAAACCGCATAGTAAAGCTCGAGGTGGCGGTAGCCGTTCCAGGCCAGCGTCGCCACCCGGTCGCCGGTGACGATGCCCAGGCCGCGCAGCGCATGCGCCAGCCGGGACACGCGCGTCATGGTGGCGGCGTAATCGGTCCGGTGGATCGGCCCCTCCACCGTGGCCGACACGATCGGCCTTTCACCATGCGTATCGGCGGCGAACTTCAGCAGATCTATGATCTGCAACGGCCGATCCATCATCAATCCCAGCATGTGGCGTTCCTCCCTGTGGCGGCCCCATGTTTGTCGCACATGGGGGTGGGCACAATGGTTAATTCATGCAGCGTGCACGGGGCGCCCCTCGCAGCACCTAGGCGTAAGGGTAGGGCAGGGTGCCCATTTGGCTGCGCCCGCTCACCCTTTGCGGGCACGACGGTCGGCGCGCGATATGCGACAGTGAGTTCAGGGACAGGTAAGCAGCCGATCATCTCCTCCATCGGCCAACAAAAAGAAACCTGACGACGCCGACTGGACCCGCTTTGCCCCGACTGGGCAAGGCGGGTCGTTTTCCTGCGGTATCGCCCCGATCTGCACGATCAGAACGCGCCGCCCGGGGGCGCGCCATGGAGGCCGCCGACGGAGCATCCGGCAAGCAAGCCGCCTCGACGAAGCGCGCGGCAAAGGGGCCTGGGCACATGGCCGCGCGCGGGCCGGAAATTTATGCGCCGCGCCGCGCGCAGGTGGGCGGCGTCCCGTGCGATGCCCCCGCGCGGCGCCTTTCGGCGACCGCGCGCAGCGAACTGTCGGGCACAGTCGTCGGCGGGCTCTCAGAAAAGCCCGGCCTCCTTCGCGATCATCGCGGCATGGGTGCGGTTCTTGGCGTCGAGCTTGCGGCACAGCGTCTTGACGTGGAGCTTGATCGTCACTTCCTGCAAGTTCAGATCGCGCGCGATTTCCTTGTTGGCCTGACCCCGGCAAAGCCCGCCGAGTACCTGCAATTCCCGCGGGGAAAGCCCTTTCGCCAATTCGTTCAGAGGCTCCTGCGGCTCCTCCTGGGTCATGAAGGCGACGGGAATGAAGGTCTCGCCCGCGGCCATGAAGCGGATCGCGTTGATCAGCGAGCGCGCGGCCATCGTCTTGGGCAGAAAGCCGATCGCCCCGGCGTCCATCGCCTCCTGCGCGACGGCCTTGCTGGCAGTGCCCGACATCAGCGCGACGGGTTTGCCGCCGTTCAGCGCCAGCGCGCGTTTGAGTCCTTCCAGCCCTTTCATGCCTGGCATGGTGTAATCAAGCATCACCAGATCATAGGGGCCTTCGCTTTCTATCCTGGTGCAGGCTTGATCCAGATTTTCCACGGTGTCGAGCGTCAGGTCGGACTCGCGTTCCAGAAATGCGGCCAGCGTGTCGCGTACCAGTTCGTGATCGTCTGCAATCAGCAGCTGCATTATCCTAATCCTGTTTTATCGTGATCAATTCAGAAATTGCTTTTAAAAGTTGGCGCATGTTCACGGGCTTTGCAATTACCGCGTGCACCTTGTCGCGGCTGACGCGCGGGTCGGAAAGGCGGCGCGCCAGGGCGGTGACGACGATGACGGGCAAATGCGGTGCAACTTGGCGCGCAGATTCGGCCAGTGCGCCGCCATTCATGCCGGGCATGTCGTAATCGGTGACCATCACCGTCCAGGCGTGCGGGTCCTCGGTGATCGATTCAAGCGCGATCTCCGGCGCGGCGCAGACCGACACTTCGGCGCCGTGACGCTCCAGATAGGAGCCGATGACCTCCGCCACGGCGGGTTCGTCATCGACGAGCAACACGGTCGTGCCGGTCAGATCGACCGGGGACGGGGTCTCAAGGGCGGCGGCGGAAGAGGGCGAGAGCGCCTCGGTCCGGGTCAGCGGGTAGCACACCGTGAACACGCTGCCCGCGCCCGGCGTGCTGTCGAGCAGCAGCGCTCCGCCCGCCGTCTCCACCATCGAGGCGACCATCGCCAGGCCCATGCCGGTGCCACGGTCGCCCTTGGTCGAGTAATAGGCATCGAAGATCCGCGGGATCTGGGCGCGCGAAATGCCGACGCCGGTATCGGCCACGGTGATCGTGCCGTAATGCGCCGTGGGGGTGATCGTTCCCAGCAGCGGCATCGCCAGATCGGACCCTGGCACGCAGGACAGCGACAGCGCGATCGCCCCGGCGCCCTCGGGCAGGGCATCCTGCGCGTTCAGAACGAGGTTCAGCACGATCTGCACCACATCGGTGGCGCTGGCGCGGATCACCGCGGGTCTCGGGCCACAGTCCAGCGTCAACCGCGCCGAGGCGCCGATGCTGCTGTTGAGTAGATCCTTGGCCTCGCGCAGCGCGTCGCGCAGGTCGATCTCTCCGGCATCGCGCGGACTTGCGCCCAGATCGAGCAGGCGGTTGACCAGCCGCGCCGCGCGATTGCCCGCGGTGCCGATGCGGCGGGCGTAATCGCGCAGCGGCGGGGTGGTGTCGCCGTCCGTCGCGATCAGATCGGCCGAAATGTTGATGGCCGACAGCAGGTTGTTGAAATCATGCGCAACCCCGGCGGCCAGTTGCGAAATCGTTTCCTGCCTGCGCGAGAGTTCCAGCTGTACCTGCAATTCGGCCTGACGTTCCTCGTAGTGGATGCGGTCGGTCACGTCGCGCGCGACGATGACGGTGCCGACCCGCTGCACCACGCTCAGCGAATATTCGTGATGGCGCAGCTCTCCGCCGGGGGTGCGCAGTTGCAGCAGCGTCTTGGCGGTGCCCCGGTTCAGCAGCGCGGGCCGGATGTCGCGCAGATAGGCGTCGCGCTCCTCCGGCAGATAGAATTGCGGCCAGCGGCGCCCGAAAAGCAGCGTCTCGTCGCTTTCGCCGAGCATCGAGACGAAGTTCGGGTTCACATAGAACAGGCGATCGGCATCGTCGGCGATGGCGATGCCGTCCTGCGCCGCGTCGATGGCGGCCGCGCGTTGGCGCAGCATCCGTTCCGCGGTCTTCATCGGCGTGATGTTCGTCGCCAGCAGCACCAGCCCGCCGTCGCTGGCGCTGCGCGCGCGGACCAGCACGCTGCGCCCGTCGGGCAGGCGCAGTTCCGTTCCGCTTTCGGCGCGGGCCAGCGTGTCGAGGTCCGGGGTGCGCATGGCTTCGGGCAGGGTGGAGGTATGCGGCGCATAGCCGGTGATGAAGGCGGCCCAGCTGTCGTCGAAGGTGGTGCCGATGCGCCAGTCGGCCGATGGTGCGGGAAAGAGGTTGCGCACGGCCGGATTGGCAAAAAGGATGTGCTTGCGATCATCGAGCAGCAGAAAGGCATCCTGCGTGTTGGCCAGTGCCTCGCTCATCCGTTTGCGGGTGCGATCGCGCTCATCCTGGGCGTCGACCTTTTCGGTCGCGTCGACCTGGGTGGCGACCAGATTGCGCACGCGGCCCTGCGCGTCCTTGACCGGAAACAGCGTCAATGCGTTCCAGAACAGGCTGCCGTCCTTGCGCCTGTTCCGCAGCAGGAACCGTCCGCCCTTGCCGTCGGCCACGGCGCGGCGCAGCTTGCGGCGTTCGGGCGCGTCCTCGGGTTCCGCGCTCAGAAACCGGCAGTTTCTGCCCAGCACCTCGGACGCACGGTATCCCGAAAGCTTTTCGAAGGCCGGGTTGACGTAGATCAGCGGCTCGCCCGCGCGGGTGCAATCGGAAATCGCGAACCCCGAGGAGGAGCCCGAGATCACCGCCGCAAGCAGGCGGTTCTGCTCGTTGAGGTCGAGCGCCTCGACCGTCTGGGCGGTCAGGGCCGCCAACCGGCGCAGCGCTGCCATCTCATCGGCGCTGAAGCGCGCGCGGTCGCGGTGCAGCGCCAATACGGCAGCGGCGTTGGCGCCGGAGGCCCCGATCGGCACCACCAGCAGGCTGCGAAAGCCGCGCAACCGGCAAGGCAGCTTTTCGGCCCAGCCACCCGCCGCGTGCAGATCGACGATGTTGCGCGCCTTTTCGAGCAGGGGCGCGGGCAGCGCCGGCGCCTCATCCGCCAGCCCCGGCGTATCGCCATGCGACAGCGTGAACCCGTGCTCGCCGCGCGAGGCGATGCACAGCGCGTCGGCGCTGGTGGCGTTGCGCGCGGTTTCCAGCAGCCGCCGGTAGGCCGAATCGACGTCGCCCGCCGCGGGGATGAGTTCCAGCCCATGCAGCAGCGCGCGCGTCTCGCGCAGCGCCTTGGCCTCGCGGCGGCGAAGCAGCTGCACTTCCAGCAATGCTTCGCGAAGCTGCTCTTCGTGGGTCATCGGGCGATCATTGGCCGGTCATTTCGAAAACAGGACGCATGATATCATGAGATTCCCGTGCCGGTTGCCAACCCCCATGATATTTCCCTGCTCGCCGAAGGTGAAAATCCCCAGAAACGGAACCTGGGGCAGGGCGACGGCGATGCCGCTCACCACGCTGTCCATCCTGTCTTGCGTCGCCAGCATGCATCCACCGCAATAGACCATGAGCGCGCCCGCGATGTCCTGCGGGCGCAGGTCGGCCGCGGTGCGCGCCAGATCGGCCACGCGGCCCGCGCGGCTGGCAAGCCCGTCCAGATCGCCCTGCATCTGCACCAGCACCTCGCCCTCATGCACATCGGCGAAAAGCTCGATCGCGCCATCCGGGTGCACCGTGCTGGGGTGGGCCAGCAGGTAGGTGTCGCTGCGGTCGTCGGCGGCCACGGGACGGCCCAGCGGACGCAGGGTGCTGGCCGCCAATATGTTGGATTGCGCGGACGCCCCGTCGTTCAGGATGCCGACGCCGGACCATTCGTCATAGACCTGCGCCGCCGGTCGGTCGTCGATGCGCACCAGCCGCCGCCCCTCGACCTGCGTGGCCACGCCGCGCGGCCCCGCCGGGGCGTAGCCGTTCTGGTAGGCCAGCGAGATCGTACCGGACGGAAACAGCACCGACACGAGCACCCCCTCCGTGGCGCACTGCGCGGCATCGAAGATCTGCCATCCCCCCGCGACGGTATTGTCCGCGGCACTGCCGCCCACCACCGGCACGCCGGGGCCGACGACGCTTTCGATCCCGGCGAGGACCTGCTCCTCCTGCCCGGGGGTGGGGGAGAGCCAGATCAGATCGGGCGCCTCGCCCACCCGGCCCGCCGCGACAAGGGCGCGGTTGAGCGCGCTGGCGGCCGCCTGTGCGGCCGGACAGTCCGCCGAGATGGCGCAAAGCGCGGTGCCGTAATCGCCCAGCGGGTCGTCGATGCAGAAGGCCCCGGCGCTGACGGCCGCTTCCGTCAGCGCGCCGCGCCCGCTCATCACGCCCCGGCAGGAGCTGGCGCCGTGCAGCGCGCCGGGCGATGTCGCGCGCGGGGGGGCTTCGGCCGGTGCGCCTGCGGTCGGTGTATCCCCGGGCGCCGATCCCCCGTGGGGGGCCTCACGCGGCGCGGCGTGCTGCGAATCGTCCCCCCCATCGTCGCACGCCCGATCGTCCGCCTGGTCGCCATCCCGCATCAAACCCTCGCGCAGCACATCCGCGACATAGTCGCTGTTGAAATGCAGCGCCACGAAATCGGGCCATCGCGCGGGGGTGCCGTCACGCGCGGCCGCTGTCAGGATGGCGCGCCTGAGCGCCGCCGCCGCATCTGCGGCGGTATCGGCCGTGGTGTCATGGACGTGGATTTTCATGTCTCTGATGGCTGTCCTTGCTGTTACGCCTCCATCTTAGCACCTCTGCCTGCCGCCGCCCCCGCGCATCGGGCCAGCGGCCTAGACTAAAGTATAGGCCTTCAGCCCTGCGGCTCGATCCCGTCGGGTTCAGGCTCAGCCACCTGTTGCGCCTCCTGGCGGGGGCTCATGCTGCATTTCCCGCGCCAGCAGCTCATAGGCAGCGGCCCAGGCGCGGGCATCCTGCGCGGAGAAAACCGGGCCGAGGATTTCGCCGAAGGCGGCCAGCAGGGCCTGCCCGGCGGGGCCGTATTGCGCGGGCGTCACATGCAGGTCGCGATGCAGCGCCCCCAGTTTGCGGACCTCGGCGTTCAACGGGTCGGGCTGGTCCAGGTGATCGACGATGAAGGCCAGCGTCAGGCTGAGCTTGTCGATCTGCTGCTCCATCCCGGGCTTGAAAAGGGCGCGGGTCTCGGGGGCGAGGCGAAAGAGCTCCGCGTAGAAGACGCGTGCGAATGTCTGGCGGTCGGAGGCCACCAGCGCCCAGCTGCGCCGGATGCGCGTGATCTGTTCTTCGTTCAACGCCCTGAGCCCTTTCCGACCGCCGCCGCCTTGAGATGGCTAAGGATGCGCGAGGATGACGGTACCCCGCAAGCCCGCAGTTGTCGCGCGGGCTATTCGCGGCTGCGCAGCACCGCGGCCGGCCTGCGCGACAGCGGGCGCCAGGCAAAGGCGGCCCCCGCCAGCAGCGTCGCCAGCACCCCCAGCGTGACGATCAGCAGCGCCGGCCCCCAGGCGATCTGGAAGCTTGCGTTCATCACGAAACGCATCACCCCCCAGGCCGCCAGCGTGCCCGCCAACAGCGCGACCGCCCCCGCCGCCGCACCCAGCAGCGCCGAGCGCAGCGCGAAGCTGCCCAGCACCAGCGCACGCCCCGCGCCCAGCGTCTTGAGCACCGCCGCCTCATAGATGCGCGCCTGTTCCCCGGCGGCAGCGGCGCCGATCAGCACCACGAAACCGGTCAGAAGCGTCACCCCCGCGCCGATGGAAATCGCCGCCGCCAGCCCGCGCAGCATCTGCGCCACCTTTTCGATGGCGTCGGCCACGCGGATCGCGGTGATATTGGGAAATTGCCGCGCCAGATCGCGCAGGATCGCCACCTCGGACTGCGGCGAGGCATAGACCGTCGCGATGCTGGTATAGGGCGCGCCCGCCAGCGCGCCGGGGTTCAGCACCATCACGAAGCCGATACCGGCGGTGGAAAAATCGACGCTGCGAAAGCTGGTGACTTCGGCCTCGATGTCGCGGCCAAGGACGTTCAGCGTCAGCATGTCGCCCAGCTTCAGGCCGATTTCCCGGGCCTCGTCCTGCGCAAAGCTGACCTGCGGGGGGCCGTCATAGCCCTCGGGCCACCACTTGCCGGCGGTGATCGTGGTGTTTTCGGGCGGGCGCGCGCTGAAGGTCAGGCCACGGTCGCCGCGCACCACCCAGTGATTGCCCGCGACCTTTTGCGCATCGACGCCGTTGATGCGCGCGATGACCCCGCGCAGCATCGGCGCGGTCTGGATGCGGCTGACGCCGGGGTCGCCCTGCAGCCGCGCCATGAAGCCCGGCAGCTGGTCGTCGCCGATGTCGACGAAGAAATAAGAGGGCGCGATCTTGGGCAGTTCGCGGTCGATGGCGTTGCGCAGGTTGGCGTCGATCTGACCGACGGTGGCCAGCACCGCCAGCCCCAGCCCCAGCGACAGGATCACCGAGGCCGCCTGTTCGCGCGGCCCGCCGATCGCGCCCATCGCCATGCGCAGCGACGGGCGGCCGCGCAGCATCCGGCTGCGCGCCAGCCGTCGCGCCAACAGCCGCAGCCCCAGCGCGACCAGCGCCAGAACCGCCAGCGCCACAAGAATGCCGCCCGCGGTATAAAGCGCCAGCCTGGGCAGCCCCGACAGAACCGCCGCCGCGCCCACCAGCGCCGCCAGCAATACCCCCGTGGCCAGCACGAACCGCATGCGGGGCAGGCGGCGCCCGCCGGTCGACCCGTCGCGGAACAACGCCGCCGCCTGCACGTCCTCTGTGCGGGCCAGCGGCCAGAGCGTGAACAGCATCGCCGCCAGCACCCCATAAAGCGCGGCCTCGCCCAGCGCGGACCAGCGCCAGGTGATATCGGCGGGGATGGGCAGACGTGCCTCGATCAGCGGGCCGGCCAGCACCGGCAAGAGCGCTCCCAGCACCAGCCCCGCCAGGATCCCCAGCGCGCTGACCGCCGAGATCTGCGCCAGATACACCCGCCAGATCGTGCCGCTGCCCGCCCCGAGCGAGCGCAGCGTGGCGATCGTGGTGATCTTGCCGCCCAGATAGGCGCGCACCGCCGCCGACACGCCGATCCCGCCGACGGCCAGACCGGCCAGGCCGATCAGCACCAGAAACGCGCCGATCCGGTCGACGAACCGCTTGATCCCCGGCGCGCCGTTGCGCGCATCGTGCCAGCGCAGGCCGCTGTCGGAAAAGCGCGCCTCGGCGCGGGTCTTCACCGCCTCCAGATCGGTGCCGGGGGGCAGGGCCAGCCGGTAAGCGCTGTCGAACAGCGATCCCGGTTCCAGCAGGCCGGAGCCGCGCAGATCGGCGGTGCGCACCAGCGTGCGCGGGCCCAGCGAAAAGCCACCCGTCGCGTTGTCGGGTTCCCGCGTCAGCAGGGCGGAGAGGACGAAATCGCGCTCGCCCAGGCGAAAGCCGTCGCCGGTCTTCAACCCCAGCCGGTCCGCAAGGACACGGTCCATCACCGCGCCGGGGCGGGTGCCATCGCCGCTCAGCGCGCGCTCCAGCGGCATCGCGGGCGACAGGCCGACCGACCCGACCAGCGGATAGGCGTCGTCGACGCCCTTGATCTGGGTCAGCGCCCTGTCCTGTTGTCCATTCCGATCCACCACCGCCATCGAACGGAAGTCGACCACTTCCGAGACGCGGGTGGCCACATCCGCCATCCACGCCTTTTCGGCCTCGCTGGCAAAGCGATAGGTGAACTCCATCTCGGCGTCGCCGCCGAGCAGCGCGGCGCCTTCCACAGCCAGCCCGGCGCGGATGCTGTCGCGCACCGTCCCGACAGAGGCGATCGCCCCCACGCCGAGCGCCAGACAGATCAGCAGGATGCGAAACGCCCCCATCCCCGCCCGCAGTTCCCTTCGCGCGATCCGAAGCGAGACGGGAAGCCTCACGAAGCGGCCCCCGCACGGCCGTCGCGCGCGGCCCCCTCTGGCGTGTGCGCGGCCCCCTCTGGCGTGTCAGGAACGGGGGGCGAAAGCGTTTCCGCGCGTTGCGCCTCCTGTGCCTCGGCGGCTTCGCCTTCGATCCGGCCGTCGCGCAGGCGCAGGATGCGGTCGCAGCGCGCGGCCAGTTCGCGCGCGTGGGTCACCAGGATCAGTGTCGCGCCATCGCGGTCGCGCAGGCGGAACAGCAGGTCCATGATGGTCTGCCCGGTGGTGCTGTCGAGGTTGCCCGTCGGCTCGTCGGCCAAAAGGATGCGCGGGCGCGGCGCGGCGGCGCGCGCCAGGGCCACGCGCTGCTGCTCGCCGCCCGACATCTGGGCAGGGTAGTGGTGCATCCGGCCCTCCAGCCCGACGGCGCGCAATTCGGCCTCCGCCCGGTCGAAGGCATCGCGCGCCCCGGCCAGTTCCAGCGGGGTCGCCACGTTTTCCAGCGCCGTCATCGTCGGAATAAGGTGGAAGGCTTGAAAAACGATGCCCATATGATCCCGACGGAACCGGGCCAGCGCATCCTCGTTCATCGACGTCAGATCGTGGCTTTTCGCCGTGATCCTGCCGGCGGTGGCGCGCTCCAGCCCGCCCATCAGCATCAGGAGTGACGATTTGCCCGATCCCGAAGGCCCGATGAGCCCCAGCGTTTCCCCCTCAGCCACATCCATCGTGATGTCGCGCAGGATGTCCACCGGCCCCGCGTTGCCGTCCAGCGTCAGTGCCACGCCGGACAGGCGAAGGATCGGGTCTGGCATGGGCGGGCTCCTGTCGGTGGTGTTTCGTTGTGGATATGGGGCCTGCGCGGCGCTGCGCAAGGCCGCGGCGGTCGGGCTGCTGGTGCTGCTGGCGGCGCTTTCCCCCTTGGCCGCGACGGCGCAGACCGTCACCATCGCCGCGCTGGGCGACAGTCTGACGCAGGGCTACGGCCTGCCCGCGCAGGACGGGTTCGTGCCGCAGCTTCAGCGCTGGCTGGATGCCAAGGGCGCCGACATCAAGCTGGTGAACGCGGGCGTGTCGGGCGACACCACGCGCGGCGGGCTGCGCAGGCTGGACTGGACCCTGACGCCCGATGTGGGCGGGATGATCGTGACGCTGGGCGGCAACGATCTGCTGCGCGGCATCGATCCTGCCTTCGCCAAGCAGAACCTGTCCAAGATCCTGGCGGAATCGCAAAAGCGCGGGGTCGAGGTGTTGCTGGTCGGTCTGGTCGCGTCGAAGAATTTCGGCCGCGATTACAAGGCCGCCTTCGACGCGATGTACCCGGCGCTGGCCGAACAATACGGCGTGCTCTACCAGCGTGATTTCCTGGGCCCCATCACCGCAAAGACGGACACGGCCGGATTGCTGGCGAAATATCTGCAGGGCGATCGTCTGCATCCCAACGCGCAGGGCGTGGCGCTGATCGTCGATGCCCTCGGCCCGCGCGTGATGGAATTGGCCGAGGCCGTTAGAAAGGCGCCCGCGACGCAGTGACCTGAGCCGGGGGGAAATCGGTCCGCCCGTCCTTAGCTTACGCGAACGGGTCGTCGGGATAGATCACCGCCGTGAGAAACAAGCCCTGCGGCGGGGCCACGGGGCCGCAGGCCGTGCGATCGGCGGCCTGCAGGGCGTGCGCTACATCCTCGGGCTGCCATGCGCCCGCGCCTACACGCTCCAGCGTGCCGACGAAGCTGCGCACTTGATTGTGCAGGAAGCTGCGGGCATGGACATCGAAGCGGACCGCATGGCCGTGATCGGCAGGTTCCTCGGTGATGTCCAGCAGATCCAGCGTCTTGCGCGGCGAGGCCGATTGACAGGTGGATGATCGGAAGGTGGTGAAATCATGCGTGCCCAGCAGATGCCGGGCCGCGTGCCGCATCGGCTCCAGCGCCAGAGCGTGCGGCACCTGCCAGACCTGACCGCGCCGGTGCACGACCGGCGCGCGGCGCGACAGGAGGTGATAGCGGTACTGCCGTTCCAGCGCGCTGAACCGCGCGTGGAAATCCTGATCTACGGCGGCGGCGGCGACGATGGCCACGGGCGCGGGCTTGAGGTGAAAGTTCACCGCCCCCGCCAGACGCTCGGCCGGCCAGTCGCGCGCCAGATCGACATGCGCGACCTGTCCCAGCGCATGCACCCCCGCATCGGTGCGCCCGGCACCCTGCACCAGCGGACCCGACGGGTCGATCCTGCGCAGCGCGGCTTCCAGCGCGCCCTGCACGGTGGGCAGGCCCTTCTGGCGTTGCCAGCCGGAAAAGGGGCCGCCGTCATATTCTATCTTGAGCGCGTATCTCGGCATGTCAGCCTGCTACCGCGCGGCCCGTCCGAAGGCAATCGAAACGCATTTGTCCGCAGACCCTACACAGCGCCGCGCCACTGCCCTATCTTCTGCCTCAAGGCCAAGGGGACAGCACATTGATTTTGACGGACATTGCCGAAACGGTCAGCCGCGGCGTCGGGGACATGGGCGCCAGCGTGACGGGCGTGTTCCAGGCGCCTGCGATCCGGCTGGGCGTGACGGGGCTGTCGCGGGCGGGCAAGACGGTGTTCATCACCTCGCTGGTGGCCAATCTGATCGACCGGGGCCGCATGCCGCAGCTGCGCGCCGCCGCCACCGGCGCGATCAAGGCGGCCTATCTGCAACCACAGCCCGACGACACCGTGCCCCGGTTCGATTTCGAACGCCACCTGGCCGCGATGACCGGCACCGAACCGCGCTGGCCCGATTCCACCCGCGCCGTGAGCGAGCTGCGCCTGTCGCTGCGGGTTCAGCCCGGCGGGCTGCTGGGGTCCTTCTCGGGGCCGCGCACGGTGCATCTGGATATCGTCGATTATCCGGGCGAATGGCTGCTGGATCTCGCCCTGCTGGATCAGAGTTACGACAGCTGGTCGCAGGCCGCGCTGGCCGCGATGCGCACCCGCCCGCAGGGGCAGCAGGCCGCCGCGCTGATCGCCGCCGCCGACCCGGCCGAGCCGCTGTCGGAAACACGCGCCCAGGCGCTTGCCGAAAGCTTTACCCACTATCTGCGCGAGGCGCGCGAGGCGGGGTTTTCCGACTGCTCGCCGGGGCGCTTCCTGCTGCCCGGCGAAATGGAGGGCAGCCCCGCGCTGACCTTCGCGCCGCTGCCGCCCGTCGATCGCGCGCCGCGCGGATCGTTGCGGCGCGAAATGGAACGACGGTTCGAGGCCTATAAAAGCCAGATCGTCAAACCCTTCTTCCGCGATCACTTTTCCCGCATCGACCGGCAGGTGGTGCTGGTCGATGCGCTGGGCGCGATCCACAGCGGGCCACAGGCGGTGGCCGACCTGCGCGGCGCGATGGCCGGGATCCTCGGGGCGTTCCGGCCAGGGCGCAACAGCTGGCTCAGCTCGATCCTGGGGCGGCGCATCGAAAAGATCCTCTTTGCCGCGACCAAGGCCGACCACCTGCACCACAGCCAGCACGCGCGGCTGACCGCCATCATGGAGGCGCTGGTCAAGGACGCGCGCAGCCGCGCCGATTTCGCGGGCGCACAGACGGCGGCCATGTCGATCGCCGCGCTGCGGGCCACGGTGGAGGAAACGATGACGCATCAGGGCCGCAGCCTGGATTGCGTGCGCGGCACATTGCTCGACAGCGGGCGCCGCGCGGCCTTTCACCCCGGCGATCTGCCCGACGATCCCGCGCGCCTGCTGGCCCCCGCAAGCGAAGGCCGCACCGAATGGCTGGACGAGGATTATGAAATCATGCGTTTCGCGCCTGCGCCGCTGACCCTGCGCCCCGGCGAAGGGCCGCCGCACATCCGGCTGGACCGGGCCGCGGAATTCCTGCTCGGAGACAAGCTGACATGACCGACCCGAAAGACGGCGCTCCGCGGCGCGGCCCTGTCCTGATCGACCTCGACGGGGAGGCGACGCAGCCCCAGCGCGCGCCGCGCACGTCTCCCGGCGGCGAGCAGGAGACACCCGGCGGCGCGGGTCCGGGGGCAGAGCCCTTGAACCCCGCCACGGCACCTGCCGTGCCCGACAGCGCCGACGGGCCATACGGGCCCACGGCGTTCCAGCATGCGGCGACGCTGGCGGCGCGACCCCGCTCGGCGCTGGGCAGGTTCTTCTGGGCGGCATTTTCGGCGCTGCTGGGCTTTGTGCTGTCGATCGCGGCCTGGCGGTTCGCGGCCGATCTGATGGCGCGCGCGCCGCTGCTGGGCTGGATCGCCACCGGCCTGATCGGCGCGCTGCTGCTGGCGCTGCTGGGGCTGGCCGGTCGCGAGCTGATCGCCCTGTCGCGGCTGCGGCGCATCGACAGCACGCGCATCGCCGCCGAACACGCGCTGGCGACCGGCGTGCTGAGCGATGCGCGCGCGGCGACCGCGCAGGTCACATCGCTTTACGCCGCCCGCGATGACCTGCGCTGGGGCCGCGACCGCTTCGCCACCCGCCGCGAAGATGTCTTCGACGCCGAAGGGCTGCTGCATCTGGCCGAGGCCGAGTTGCTGGCGCCGCTCGACAAGGCCGCCCTGCGCGAGGTCGAAGGCGCGGCGCGGCAGGTGGCGACGGTCACCGCGGTGGTGCCGCTGGCGCTGGCCGATGTGGCCACCGCTCTGACGGCCAACCTGCGCATGATCCGCCGCATCGCCGAGATCTATGGCGGCCGCTCGGGCACGCTGGGATCCTGGCGGCTGACCAAGGCGGTGATGGCGCATCTGGTGGCGACGGGCGCGGTGGCGGTGGGCGACGATCTGATCGGATCTGTCGCGGGGGGCAACATCCTGTCGAAACTGTCGCGCCGCTTCGGCGAGGGGATCGTGAACGGCGCCCTGACCGCGCGCGTCGGCGTCGCCGCGATGGAGGTCTGCCGCCCGCTGCCGTTCCACGGCACGCCGCGGCCTTCGGTGGTGCGGGTGATCCAGCGCGCGCTGACCGGCCTTTTCGGGCGCGACTGACGCCTTCGGCGAGAGTATTTGGACCAAGAAGAAACACGGGTGTTCTTCGCGCGGGCGCTTCGGTCGTGGGCTGGTTTCTTCTTGGCGCGCAATACTCCCGCCGGAGGCGCGGGCGAAGCCCGCAGCGGCATGCTTTGCGCCCGTCTTTACGCCTGTCTTTACGCCGCCTTTACGCCCGCGCGCGACCGGCCTATAAGCCGCATCATGTCATACTGTGCCGCATGCATTCTGCGAATTAGCGGCCCGGCGCTCTGATCTGTTCGAGCCGCCGGGACAAGGCGCCTGCCTGCCGCGCCGTTCATCGCCGATATTCCTTTTCCAGACCCAGGACTGCCCGAAATGTGTGCCGATACGACAAACCAGACCCCCGTTGATTACAAGACGACGCTGAACCTGCCGCAGACCGATTTCCCGATGCGCGCGGGCCTGCCCAAGCGCGAACCCGGCTGGCTGGAGCGCTGGGCGCGGATCGGGGTCTACGACCGGCTGCGCGAGCGCGCCCGGGGCCGCGCGCCCTTCGTGCTGCACGACGGCCCGCCTTACGCCAACGGGCATCTGCATATCGGCCATGCGCTCAACAAGATCCTCAAGGACATGGTCGTGCGCTCCCAGCAGATGATGGGGCGCGACGCGCGCTACATCCCCGGCTGGGACTGCCACGGCCTGCCCATCGAATGGAAGATCGAGGAGCAGTACCGCGCCAGGGGCATGGACAAGGACAAGGTCGACATCGTCGATTTCCGGCAGGAGTGCCGCAAGTTCGCCGATGGCTGGGTCGACATCCAGCGCGATGAGTTCAAGCGGCTGGGCATCACCGGCCGCTGGGATGCGCCCTATCTGACGATGGATTTCCACGCCGAGCGGGTGATCGCGGAGGAATTCCAGAAATTCCTGATGAACGGCACGCTCTATCAGGGGTCCAAGCCCGTGATGTGGTCGCCCATCGAAAAGACCGCCCTGGCCGAGGCGGAGGTGGAATACCACGACAAGGAAAGCTTCACCGTCTGGGTCAAGTTCCGCGTCACCGACGTCGATTTCCCCGACCTGACGCTGGCCGGAGAAGAGACGGGGATCGAGGAAGGTCGCGCGATCGTGGAGGCCGAGGAGAAGCTCTCCCATGAGTTGATCGGCGCGCATGTGGTGATCTGGACCACGACGCCCTGGACGCTGCCGTCGAACAAGGCCGTGGTCTACGGGCAGGACATCGCCTATGGGCTTTATGAGGTCACGGGCACGCCCGCAGAAAGCTGGGCCTCGGTCGGCGATCGCTTCGTGCTGGCCGACAAGCTGGCGGCCGACGTGTTCCAGCGCGCGCGGCTGGCCGAAGGCCAGTATCGCCGCCTGCGCGGCGTCGGCCCGCAGCTGCTGTCGGGGATGAAGCTTGCCCACCCGCTGGCGGGCGCCGAGGGCGCGCAGGGCGAATGGGACGATCCGCGTGATTTTCGCGCCGCCGATTTCGTCACCGACGAGGAGGGCACGGGCTTCGTGCATTGCGCGCCCAGCCACGGGATGGAGGAATACGAGCTCTACCGCGACCTCGGGATGCTCGAGCAGGTCATCACCTACAACGTGATGGACGACGGCGCCTTCCGGGCGGATCTGCCGTTCTTCGGCGGCAGGTACATCCTCAACCGCAAAGGCGGCGAGGGCGATGCCAACAAGGCGGTGATCGACAAGTTGGTGGAGGTCGGCGGCCTGCTGGCGCGCGGCAAGATCAAGCATTCCTATCCGCATTCCTGGCGCTCCAAGGCGCCGGTGATCTTTCGCAACACGCCGCAGTGGTTCGCCGCCATCGACCGCGAGGTCGGAGACGGGCTCGACACCTACGGCAAGACCATCCGAAGCCGGGCGCTGACCAGCATCGACGAGCTGGTGACCTGGACGCCGCGCAGCGGGCGCAACCGGCTGCATTCGATGATCGAGGCGCGGCCGGACTGGGTGCTTTCGCGGCAACGCGCTTGGGGTGTGCCGCTGACATGTTTCGTCAGGAAGGGCGCGCTGCCCACCGATGAGGATTACCTGCTGCGCGACGCGGGCGTGAACGCACGCATCCTCGAAGCGTTCGAGGCCGAGGGTGCGGATGCCTGGTACAAGGAGGGCGCGAAGGCGCGGTTCCTCGGGGCGGATTATGACGCGGAGGCGTGGGAACAGGTCTTCGACATTCTCGACGTGTGGTTCGATTCCGGCTCCACCCATGCCTTCGTGCTGCGCGACCGCGCGGACGGGTCCGACGACGGGTTGGCCGACCTCTATCTGGAGGGCACCGACCAGCACCGCGGCTGGTTCCATTCCTCGATGCTGCAAAGCTGCGGCACGCAGGGGCGCGCACCCTATCGCGCGGTGCTGACGCATGGCTTCACGCTGGATGCCAAGGGCAACAAGATGTCCAAATCCGTCGGCAACACCGTCGCGCCCGACAAGGTCGTCCAGCAATATGGCGCCGACATCCTGCGGCTCTGGGTGGCGCAGTCGGATTATACCGCCGATCTGCGCATCGGGGACGAGATCCTGAAGGGGGCCGCCGACAGCTATCGCCGGTTGCGCAACACGCTGCGCTTCGTGCTGGGCAGCTTGCCCGACCAGGTGCCCGAGATGCCCGCGCCCGCCGCGTTGCCGGAGCTGGAGCGTCTGATGCTGCACCGCCTGTGGGAGATCGACGGCAAGGTCCGCGCGGCCTATGACGCCTATGACTTCCAGAAGGCCTGGCGCACGGTCTTCGACTTCGCCACGCTGGATCTGTCGGCCTTCTACTTCGATATCCGCAAGGACGCGCTTTATTGCGACGCGCCCGACAGCCCGCGCCGCATCGCCTGCGAGGCGGTGCTGGGGGCGATCTACGACCGGCTGACGCGCTGGCTGGCGCCGATCCTGGTCTTCACCACCGAAGAGGTCTGGCTGGAACGCCACGGGGAGGAGGACGCCTCGGTCCATCTGACGGACATGCCCGCGACGCCCGACGCCTGGCGCGACGACGCGCTGGCCGAGCGCGCGCAGAAGCTGCGCGCCGTGCGCCGCGTCGTCACCGGCGCGCTGGAGGAGAAGCGCCGCGACAAGACCATCGGGTCGAGCCTGGAGGCCGCGCCGGTGGTCCATCTGAGCGAGGATCTGGCGCAACTCATCACCAACCCCGACACCTTCGCGGATCTGTGCATCACCAGTGGCGTGACCCTGACCACCGATCCCGCGCCCGAAGGCGCCTTCACCCTGCAGGATGTGCCCGGCGTCGCCGTGGTCTTCGACGCGGCGGAGGGCGAGAAGTGCCAACGCTGCTGGAAGATCCTGCCCGAAGTGGGCCAGCAGGATCACGCGGGCGTCTGCGGGCGCTGCGACGCGGCGCTCTAGCCCGGCGCGCGCGGCTCGATGCCTCGCGCGGGGTGACGGGCGGATGGCGGGCAGGCAGCACGCTTTCCGCCCGCTCGCAGGGCAGGGCGGCTGCCCGCCCGCGCCCCGAACTTGCAGGGCTCGCTCGCGGCCGCCGCGGTCTTTGTCCATCTATATGTCGGGTTCCATCGCGGTGCCTGCAACTACATCAGGTGCGGATTCGCACAAAGCGAAAGCAGGGTTCGACACTCGCGTCGATTTATGTGAACTTCCTCTCCACTGAACAACCTCGGAAGGGGCACGGTTGGCTGGAAAACCGTAGACAAAGTTCTTTTCTCAGACGTGAGTGCCCTGATGCCAAAATGTTTCCCGATGACTGCGCAGCAGAACAACCTACTGTGCATGCTTGCGAAAAACGACCGAGAGCTTTTGGACCCCCATCTGGAAGAGGTGCAGCTTGAACGCGGCTCCGCGCTGGAGGAGCCGGGAGAGCCGCCGGAATTCGTCTATTTCCCGATCAGCGGGGTCGGGTCCATGGTTGCCGCCGGAAAGGGCGGCAGGCGCATCGAGATCGGGCTGTTCGGACGCGAAGGCATGTCGGGCCTGTCCGTTCTCACCGGCGGCAGCGGCACGCCCAACAGGGTTTTCGTGCAGGTCTCGGGCGCGGGGCTGCGGATCGAATCCGTGATGCTCGACGCGTTTCTGCAATCCAGTGCCACGTTGCGCGGCCATTTTCTGCGCTATCTTCAGGTACTGTTCATGCAGACCGCACAGACGGCCTTGTCGAACGGGCAGGCGAAGCTGGAGGAGCGTCTGGCGCGCTGGATCTTGATGTGCCACGACCGGATCGACGGCGACCGGATGGAGCTCACCCATGAATTCCTGGCCGTGATGCTGGGGGTGCGCCGGGCCGGCGTGACCGTGGGCACGCATCTTCTGGAAGGCAAGGGCCTGATCCGCGCGCGCCGGGGCGAGATCACCGTGCTGGATCGCGACAGTCTGGAGGACATGGCGACCGCGTCCTATAGCGTGCCCGAACGCGAATACCTGCGGCTGATCGGCGTTCCGCTCTCGAAAAAGGAAGCCTCCGTCTAAAGCGCCGTGCCCTTGCGGCGCGTCAAGCTGGGGTGCGCGCGCGGCGCCGGATCAGATCTTCGACGCACGCCTGGGGATCAGCTGCTGCGCGACACCCGCCACGATCAGATAAAGGCTGGTCACGATCAGCCCCCAATGCGCCCAGCTTTGCGGGTCGAAATCGACCCATGCGGCCCAGCCTGCGAAAAAGGTCCAGGCCAGCGCCATGGGCAGGCTGACGGCGCGCCAGCGCTCGGTGCGGACGGGGTGAATGAATTTCAGCGGCAGGAACATGGCCACCGCCAGCACCGCGATGATGATAAGGATCAGCCAGAAATTCGGCTCCACCGCGAACAGCACCAGAACCACCATGTTCCAGCAGCCCGGAAAGCCTGAAAAGGAATTGTCCCCGGTCTTCATCCTGGTATCGGCGAAATAGACCACGCTGGTGAAGGTGATCAGGATGATCGCCAGCCATCCGGTCCAGCCCGGCAACAGGTCGGAGCTGAACAGCGCAAAGGCGGGGATGAACACATAGGTCAGATAGTCGATGATCAGATCCAGCAGCACGCCGTCTATTTCCGGCGCGTTGCGCTTGACGTCGTATTTGCGCGCCAGCGGCCCGTCCAGCCCGTCGACGAAAAGGCGACGACCAGCCACAGGAACATCAGGCTCCATTCCTTTTCGGTGGCGGCCAGCATCGCCAGCATGGCAAAGACCGCGCCGGTGGCGGTGAAAAGATGAACGGCAAGGGCGTGCAACTTAGGGGTCATCACTTACCTTTGAATGAAAATCGGACGCTGCGCAAACCGTTAGGACATCGAGGCCTTGGGGTGGGTGCGATCGTAGACGTCCATCAGCCGCGCGCTGTCGACCGCGGTATAGGCCTGCGTGGTGGACAGCGATGCATGGCCCAGAAGCTCCTGGATGCTGCGCAGATCGCCGCCCGCTTCGAGCAGATGCGTGGCAAAGCTGTGGCGCAGCGCGTGCGGCGTGGCGGTGGCGGGCAGGCCCAGCTGCATCCGCGTGGATTGCACCGTCTTTTGCAGGATGCGCGGGTTGAGCTTGCCGCCGCGCGATCCGCGAAAGAGCGGCGCGTCGCGGGTCAGCTCGTGCGGGCATAACGCGACATAGTCGGCCACTGCGCGACGCGCGATGTCCAGCACCGGCACGATCCGCTCCTTGCCGCCCTTGCCGCGGATGCGCAGCACCTCGGGCAGGGGATTGTCGGCGCCCGTCAGCGCGAGCGCCTCGGAGATGCGCAGCCCGCAGCCGTAAAGCACCGTGACGATGGCCACGTCGCGTGCGCCGATCCAGGGCGTGCGCGATTGCAGCTCGACCGTGGACAGCATCGCGCGCGCGGCGTCGGGCGCCAGCGGGCGGGGCAGCTTCTTTTGGTACTTGGGCGAGCGTGCGGCCAGAACCGCGGTCGGCTCGAACCCTTCGCGTTCGCCCAGCCAGCGGTAGAAGGTCTTGACCGCCGACAGCCGCCGCGCCATCGAACGCGCGCCGATTCCGGTGCCGCGCTCATGCGCCATCCAGCTGCGCATGTCGGACTGGCTGATCCGGGTCAGCGGCGCCAGCCCCTGCGGCGCACCGAAATGGCTGGTCAAAAAGGACAGGAACCCCACGACATCGGCGCGGTAGGCTTCCACGGTCTTGTCCGCGGCGCCGTGCAGCGCCCGCATCGAGGCAAGCCAGTCCTGCACGGCATCCCGCGCCGCAGGTGAGATGGAGCTCAAGCCAGCCAGCGTCGCATCGCCCGTTCGAACACGCCGGTGAAGAAGGTCAGCAGGTCGGTGCCCTGGCTCGGCTTGAACTGATGCGGATCCTCCGCGCCCAAAACCAGCAGGCCGGGCAGGCGGCCCGTGCCGAAGTCGAGCTTGAGCAGCGCTTCGGAATGGATCCAGCCCGCCGCCTCGCCATAGATGTCTTCGGAGGCCTCGGCGACCTGGCGCAGCGTGACCTGGCGCGGCGGCGCGTTGCGCCCGCGCGTGACATAATCGTCGACGAAGCCCGGCGCCTTGACGACCAGCACATCCTCCAGCCGTTGCACGGTCGCCTCCTCTTCCTCGGCGTGGGGGCTTTCCAGCACCAGCCGGATGGAATCCACGCGCAGCGTCTCGGCGATATCGGTGCGCAGGCTGAGCAGGAAATCCTCGAACTTGATGGCGTCGAGCAGGCGCAGAACCGCGCGATGCACCTGATTGGTCCCCGCGAGGTTTTCATAGGCCGCCGCGATCACGCTGCGATGCGTGTCCTCCAGCCGGTCGAGCCGGGCCTCGAGCCGTTCCATCGCGATGCCGCGCAGATCGACGATGTTGTTGCCGAGCTGTTTTTCATTGGCCGCGATCAGCGCCTTCATCAGATCGCGATCGTCCAGGATCATCTCGGGATCGGACAGGATCCGTTCCCGCAGATCCTCCATCTCAAGCGCGGTATCGCTCATTCTGCCTCCGGTATTGTTGTTTTGCGGCAGTCTACCTCAGGTCAGAGAATTTTCTGACCGGTTTTTTCCCAATCTTTCAGAAAACTTTCCAGTCCCTTGTCGGTCAGCGGGTGTTCGGCCAGCTTCTTGATGACGGCGGGCGGGGCGGTCATCACGTCGGCACCGATCCTGGCGGCCTCGGTGACGTGGTTGACGGTGCGGATCGAGGCGGCGAGGATCTGCGTCTCGAAGCCGTAGTTGTCATAGATCTCGCGGATGTCGGCGATCAGCTGCATCCCGTCCAGGTTGATGTCGTCCAGCCGCCCGATGAACGGGCTGATGAAGGTCGCGCCCGCCTTGGCCGCGATCAGCGCCTGATTGGCGGAAAAGCACAGGGTGACGTTGACCATGCGGCCCTCGTCCGACAGCACCTTGCAGGCGCGCAGCCCGTCCCAGGTCAGCGGCACCTTGACGGCGATGTTCTCGGCGATCCTGGCCAGCTCGCGCCCCTCGGCGATCATGCCCTCGGCGTCCAGCGCGACGGTTTCGGCGCTGACGGGGCCTGCGACCAGATCGCAGATCTCCTTGGTGACTTCCTTGATGTCGCGGCCCGATTTCATGATCAGCGACGGGTTGGTGGTGACGCCGTCCACCATGCCAAGCTCGTTCAATTCGCGGATGGCGTCGATTTCTGCGGTGTCTACGAAAAACTTCATGGCCATTCTCCTTGGGGGCTGGCGGAATTTGGCGCCGTCATAGCCTATGGCGGGCGTACCCGGAACCCCTTATGACTGCGCCCCGATGACAGAGATGACAGAGCAGAGCTTCTTTCCGCAAGGTACGCTGGTGGGCGTGCTGACGACGCAGCCGCTGGGCCGGCCGCTGGATTACAAGGCCCCCGAGGGCGGCTGTCATGAAGGCGCCTTCGTCGAGGTGCCGCTGGGCCCGCGCAAGGTGCTCGGCGTGGTCTGGGGACCGGGGCAGGGCGATTTCGACGCGGCCCGCGTGCGCCCGGTAAGCCGGGTGCTGGATGCCCGACCGATGCGCGCGGAAATGCGCCGGTTTCTGACCCGCGCCGCCGATTACACGCTGACGCCCCTGCCCGCGATGCTGCGGCTGGCCACACGCTCGCCCGGGTTGGGCGATCCGCCGTCGATGCGAAAGATCTATCGCATGGGGCAGGGGATGCCCGACCGCATGACGCCCGCGCGCGAAAGGGTGCTCGCCGTGCTGGAGGAATTCGGCGGGCTGTCCTTCACCCTCAAGGAGCTGGCGGAAATGGCGGGCACCGGCACCTCCGTCGTCAAGGGGCTGGTCGCGCAAGGCGTCGTGGCCGAGCAGGACACGCCGCGCGATCAGCCCTATCCGGCGCTCGACCCCGCGCTGCCGGGCAAGCCGCTGACCGACGATCAGGCCCGCGCGGCAAGCGCCATCGCCGAGGGCATGGGTGCGCGGGCCTATGGCACGACCCTGCTCAAGGGCGTGACCGGCTCGGGCAAGACGGAAGTGTATCTTGAGGCCGTCGCCGCCTGCCTGCGCGCCGGGCGGCAGGCGCTGGTGCTGCTGCCCGAGATCGCCCTGACGGCGGAATTCCTGACCCGGGTGGAGGCGCGTTTCGGCGCGCGGCCCGCCGAGTGGCATTCAGGCGTCACCATGACCGAACGCCGCCGCTGCTGGCGCATGGTGGGCGAGGGCGGCGCGCAGCTGGTGGTGGGGGCGCGTTCCGCGCTGTTCCTGCCCTATGCGGATCTGGGTCTGATCGTCGTGGATGAGGAACACGACACCTCCTACAAGCAGGAGGACGGGGTGCTCTACAACGCGCGCGACATGGCGGTGCTGCGCGCCTCGCTGAACGCGGCGCAGGTGGTGCTGGCCTCGGCCACGCCCTCGCTGGAAAGCTGGGCCAATGCCGAGGCGGGCAAATACCGCAAGGTCGAGCTGGCCGCGCGCTATGGCACGGCCGAACTGCCCGAGATGCGCGCCATCGACATGCGCGCGGAGGCGCTGCCCGCCAACCGCTGGATATCCGGCGGCTTGCAGGCCGAAGTGGCGAAACGCCTGGAGGCGGGCGAGCAGTCGCTGCTGTTCATCAACCGGCGCGGCTATGCGCCGATCACGCTCTGCCGCGCCTGCGGCCAGCAGGTCGGCTGCGACCATTGCGATGCGCGCATGGTCGAACACCGGTTCCAAAAGCGGCTGGTCTGCCACCAATGCGGCGAGAGCAAACCCCTCCCCGAGGCCTGCCCGTCCTGTCAGGTCGAGGGCAGGATGGCCGCCGTGGGCCCGGGGGTGGAGCGTCTGGCCGAAGAGGCGGCGGCGCTGTTTCCCGATGCCCGCGTCGCGGCCCTGTCGTCGGACATGTTCGGGTCCGCCCGCGCGCTGAAGGCGCAGATCGAGGCCATCGCGACAGGGCAGGCCGACATCGTCATCGGCACGCAGCTGGTCGCCAAGGGCCATAATTTTCCGCTGCTGACGCTGGTGGGGGTGATCGACGCGGATCTGGGCCTGCAGGGGTCCGACCTGCGCGCGGCCGAGCGCAGTTTCCAGCTGGTGCGCCAGGTGGCCGGCCGCGCAGGCCGTGCCGCGCGGCGCGGCGTGGCCTATCTGCAAAGCTATCAGCCCGAACACCCGGTGATCCGCGCGATCCTGGGCGGCGACGAGGAAGCGTTCTGGCGCGCCGAGGCGGAGGAACGCCGCCGCGCGGGTGTGCCGCCCTACGGGCGCATGGCGGGCATCGTCATCAGCTCTCCCGATGCGCAGCAGGCGTTCGATCTGGGCGGGCGGCTGGCGCGGATGGACGCGCCTCTGCGCCGGATCGGCGCGCAGGTCTTCGGCCCCGCGCCCGCGCCCATCGCGCGCATCCGCGGCCGCCACCGCGTGCGTCTGCTGGTCAAGGCCGACAAGGGCGCGGCGTTGCAGGCGGCGCTGCTGGAATGGACCGCGCAGTTTCGTCTGCCCGCGCAGCTGCGCCTGTCGATCGACATCGATCCGCAAAGTTTCTACTGACGCGGCGCGCGGCGGGGCCGGGATGCCTTCGGCGAGGATATTTTCGCGACAATGAAGGAAACGGGAGCACGGAACGGACGGCGAAATACCGGCGGCGGCAGCGGCGAAGGGTGCGCGGATTTCAGATTTTCATCCGTTTGAAGATCGCTTCGGGGATCAGGCGGATGATCGTCATCACCAGCCGCCAGAAGCCCGGGGTGTAGATCACGTTGCGCCGCTTTTCGAGCGCCTTCAGCATGTCCCGCGCGACCCGGTCGGGCGCGGCCACGAGGAACATGCCCTCCACGTCCCAGGTCATGGCCGTATCGACGAAACCGGGTTTGACCGTCATCACATGCACGCCGCTGCGCGCCATCCGGTTGCGCAGCCCCGACAGATACGTGTGAAAGGCGGATTTGGCGGCGCCATAGGCATAGTTGTCCAGCCGACCCCGATCGCCCGCGACAGAGCCCACGCCGACCACGGCGCCCGCGCCGCGGGCCTCCATCAGGGGGGCCAGCCTGTGGATGAGCCGCGCGGGGCCGGTGAAATTGTCGCTGATGAGCCCATCCAGCAGGGCCGGGTCGGCATCCACGTCGCTTTGGGCGGGCATGGCGCCGACGAAACAGGCGACGTTGAATGTGCCGCCTGCGGCTGCCATTCGTGTCGTCATCAGCGCCAGGATATCCACCGAATCGCTGTCGCGCCGCGCGTCGAAGGGCAGAACCTCAACCAGGGGCGCGCCGCGCAGGCGGCAGTCGGATGCGCTGCGCGACAGGTCCTCCGCATCGCGCCCGGCGAGGTGGAGCGCCGCGCCCCGCTCGGCCAGCGCGCGGGCAAATGCACGCGCCATCGACGAGCTTGCGCCGAGGATCAGCCAGGTCTCGCCGCTCATGGCATGCCCCGCAGGTTGAGCCGCCTGCTCAGGTCGGTCTGCATCGCGCCATCGGGGTCGCATTGGGCGATCACACGGCGGTAGTGATCGAGCTCGGGATACATCGCCCCCAGCCGTCGCGGCGCCAGGCAGGCGTCCTTGGCCAGATAGACGCGCCCGCCCGCCTCGGCGGTGCGGTCGTGAAGCCGGTCCAGCAGGGCGCGGGTGTCCGCGCGTTGCGGCAGATCGACGGCGAGGGTGTAGCCCTCCATCGGGAAGGACAGAAAGCCCGCGCGCCCCGGACCCAGGCGTTTGAGCACCGCGAGCGGGGAGGCCGCGCCGTGATCGGCGATGTTCTGGATCATGCCGTCCAGCGCATCGGCGGCGTCGCGCGGCACCGCGCATTGGAACTGATGAAAGCCCGCTTTGCCGTAAAGCCGGTTCCATTGCGCCACCCGGTCGAGCGGGAAGAAGAAGGCGGGCAGCGGGCGGCGTCTGCTGCGGCCCGCCCGGGGGATGCGGTTGAAATAGGCGCGGTTGAAGAGCCGCACGGCCGCGGGCGACAGGAGTTTTCCCGGCGCGTCGCGCGGCACGCGCCACCGGGTCGTGGTGCGGGCAAAACCGCTGGCGGGCAGGATCGTGGCCTCCTCCAATATGCCGCGGCCGCGGGCGGGGCCGTCGGCGGAAAGATCCATCCAGCCCACGCTGTAGGGGCTGTTCGATTGTTCGAATGCCGCCAGAAAGGCCGACAGATCGCGCATGCGCCGTTCCGTCACCTCGACCATGCCGCCGGGGCAGGGGGCCAGCCGCAGCCGCGCCGACAGGATCAGCCCGGTCTGCCCCATGCCGCCCAGCGTGGCGCGAAAGACATCGCGATCGGCGGGCGGCACCTGGCGCAGGCCTTGCGGCGTCAGCAGATCGACCGACAGCAGATGCTGGCCAAAGCTGCCCGCCCATTGGTGGTTCTTGCCGTGGACATCGGCGGCGATGGCGCCGCCCAGCGTGACATGCCCCGTGCCGGGCAGTACCGCGGGCATCCAGCCCAGCGGGGCGAAATGGCGCAGGATGTCCCCCAGCGTGACGCCTGCTTCGGCCTCCAGCTCTCCGGTTGCGGGGTCGAAGGAAAGCAGCCGGTCAAGCCGCGTCATGTCATAGCTGCGCCCACCGTCGTTGAGCGGTGCATCCCCGTAGGAGCGGCGGTTGCCGAATGCCGGCGCGGGCGCGGCCTCGAATTCGGCGCGCAGGGCGGAGATGCGTTCGGGGCGAAAGCTGTCTTCGCGCGCGCGCAGCACGCGGCCCCAGCCGGTGGCGATGATGGGCTTAGCGCGCATGGCGGTTCCTCGGCGAAAGACGTTCCGCCAGCGCGAAGAAGCCGCAGCCCACCGCGATGGCGAACCAAAGCGTGGTCAGGCGGATCACCGCGGTGGCGGGAACCGACAGTTCCAGCCCGATGCCTTGCAGGCCCAGCAGGGCGATCATCGCGCCTTCCGCACCGCCAAGGCCACCGGGCGCGCCGGTCAGCCCGCCCGCCAGCGTGGCGAAGAGAAAGATCGAGACCGCGGCGGGCGCCCCGATTCCGGCATCGAACCAGTCGAGCAGCAGGAAAAAGGCCCAGCCCTCCGCCAGCCAGCCAAGCGCGCCCAGCACGAGGGCGGCCAGCGCGAGGCGCGGGGCCGCGAAATGGCGCAGGCTGCGCGCCACGCGGCGCGCGCGGGCGAAAAGCCGTGGTGCCCGGCCCGTCATGCGCCAGAGCGTGGTGACCACGGCGCCCAGCACGCCCGGGCGTGTCGCCAGCGCCGCCACGCCGAGCGCGCCCGCCGCAGTCAGCAGCGCGCCGTTGCCCCCGACCGCGCCGAACGCGAAGCTCAGCAGCAACACCAGGGCCAGCGCCGCCAGATCCGCGGCCCGATCGACCAGCGCCAGCACCAGCGTGCGCGCCGCTGGCGCGCCGGTGGCCCGGTGCAGCCAGCGCATGCGCACCAGCTCTCCGACCCGGCCGGGGGTGACGGTCATCGCGAAACCGCCGAGAAACTGCACCATGTCGAGCGTCAGCGAGTTGCGCAGGCGCAAGCGTCGCACGAAAAGATGCCAGCGCAGCCCGCGCAACAGGTAGTTGACCACCGACAGCCCCAGCAGCAGCGCAAGCTGGTCGAGGTGTAGATCCGTAAGATGGGCGGCGGCGGCCTGCCATCCGGGCGCTGTCAGCAATCCCGCGAGCCCGCCCAGAAAGAGCGCGCCCAGGCCCAGCGGCACGAGATTGGCGCGCAGCCGACGCGCGGCAATGAGACATCGATCCGGGATCAGCCCCCCCGGTCGCGACGCACAGGGGATCGCGGGGCGTGCGGCGGCGGAGGAGAGGCGAGAAGAGTGAGGTGAGGGCGCGCGCATCCGTCGCGGATAGCGACAGATTGGGGCGAGATTGTGGAATTGTCGCCCGGTCGGCGACAATTCGGGGGCCAGAGGATCCGCCAGAGGATCAGTTGACGATCGTGGCCTCGGTGGCGGCGCGCAGGTCGTCCTCGGACACGCCTTCGGCGGTCTCGACGATCTTCAGCCCGCCCTCGATCACATCGAGAACCCCGAGGTTGGTGATGATGCGGTGCACCACGCCGGTGCCGGTCAGCGGCAGGGTGCAGGCCTTGAGAACCTTGCTGTCGCCGTGTTTGTTGGTGTGGTCCATCACCACCACCACGCGCTGCACGCCCGCGACCAGATCCATCGCGCCGCCCATGCCCTTGACCAGCTTGCCGGGGATCATCCAATTCGCCAGATCGCCGTTTTCGGCCACTTCCATCGCGCCCAGGATGGCCATCGCGATCTTGCCGCCGCGGATCATCGCGAACGACTGCGCGCTGTCGAAATAGCTGGTGCGCTCCAGCTCGGTGATGGTCTGCTTGCCCGCGTTGATCAGATCGGGGTCGACCTCATCCTCGGTCGGGAAGGGGCCCATGCCCAGCATGCCGTTTTCCGATTGCAGCGTCACGTCGACGCCTTCGGGGATGTAGTTGCTGACGAGCGTCGGGAAGCCGATCCCGAGGTTCACATACATCCCGTCTTCGAGTTCCTGCGCCGCACGTGCGGCCATCTGATTGCGATCCCAAGGCATGTGACGCCTCCTTCATGTCGGGTCCGGCGCGGGGCCGGTGGAATGGGTGCCCGCAGGGGGCGAATGGCTCAGGCGGCGCGCACGGTGCGGTTCTCGATCCGCTTTTCGTGCTGGCCCTGGATGATGCGGTGCACATAGACGCCGGGCAGATGGATCTTGTCGGGGTCCAGCGATCCGCGCGGCACGATCTCCTCGACCTCGACGATGCAGACCTTGCCGCAGGTCGCCGCGGGCGGGTTGAAGTTGCGCGCGGTCTTGCGGAACATCAGGTTGCCGGTGTCGTCGGCCTTCCACGCCTTGACGATGGACAGATCGGCGACGATGCCGCGTTCCAGGATATAGGTCTCGCCGTCGAAATCCTTGTGCTCCTTGCCCTCGGCGATCTGGGTGCCCACGCCGGTCTTGGTGTAGAAACCGGGGATGCCCGCACCGCCTGCGCGCATCCGCTCGGCCAGGGTGCCCTGCGGGTTGAATTCCAGCTCCAGCTCGCCCGACAGATACTGCCGCATGAATTCGGCGTTTTCCCCCACATAGGAGGAAATCATCTTCTTGACCTGCCGCGTGTGCAATAGCTTGCCGAGGCCGAAGTCATCCACGCCCGCGTTGTTGGAGGCGACGGTCAGATCGCTGGTGCCCGCCGCCTTGATGCCGTCGATCAGAAGCTCGGGGATGCCGCACAGGCCGAACCCGCCCGCGGCGATGAACATGCCGTCGAACAGCAGCCCGTCCAGCGCGGCCTCGGCGTTGTCGTAGATCTTTTTCATGCGGTCTCCCCCGGCTTCAGTTCGCTGCGGCCTGTTAAGCACAAACAGGCGTCAGCGTCCAATCAATGCTGCGGTGCAGCAGGTGCGCGGCACCCCGCAGCGGGCGCGCCCCTTGAGCAGCCCCGTCGAAGGGGTCCGCTCATTCAGCGCCATCCTCCGCCGGGGGCGTCTTTGCGGCCGCCTTCGTGGCGGTGGTCTTGCCCGCGGCCTTGGCGGTCGTCGTCTTCGCGGAGGCCGCCTTTTCGCTCGCCGGTTTCTTCGCTGCCGGTTTTTTGGCCGCGGCCTTTTTCGCAGGCGCTTTCGTTGCGGTCGTTTTTTTCGCCGCCGCCTTTTTCGCCGGTGCCTTTTTCGCGGCGGTCTTCTTCGGCGCCGCCTTCTTCTTGCCGCCCTTGGCCGCCTTTTCGGCGATCAGCTGCACGGCAAGTTCCATCGTCACCGCCTCCGGCTCGGTCTCTTTCGGCAGGGTGGCGTTGATCTTTTCCCATTTGACATAGGGCCCGTAGCGGCCCGCCATCACATTGACCGGACCGCCGCTTTCGGGGTGTTCGCCCAATTCGCGCAGCGGCTTGGCGGGGGTGCGCCCTCCGCGACTGGCCTTCTGTGCCAGAACCTCGACGGCGCGGTTCATGCCGATGGTAAAGACCTCATCGACCTCGGGCAGGTTGGCATAGGTGCGCCCGTGCTTGACGTAAGGCCCGTAGCGCCCGATCCCGGCCTCGATCAGCTCGCCGTCATCGGGGTGATGGCCGACCTCTCGGGGCAGCGACAGCAGCGTCACGGCCTTTTCCAGGTCGATCTCGTCGACAGCCCAGCCCTTGGGCAGGCTGGCGCGCGGCGGCTTGGGCTGTTCCTCCGTCGCCTCGCCACGTTGCACATAGGGGCCGAAGCGGCCCTTGCGCAGGGTGATGGGATCGCCCTGATCCTCGCCCAGCATCTTGCCGTCGGGGCCGATTTCATTGTCGCCCGCGCCGGGGGGGCCGAAAGGCCGGGTGAACCGGCACTCAGGGTAGTTGGAACAGCCGATGAAGGCGCCGCCCGAGCGCGCGGTGCGCATTGACAGCCGCCCCGCGCCGCAGTTGGGGCAGACGCGCGGGTCGCTGCCATCCTCGGTCGGGGGATAGAGATGCGGCGCCAGCGCCTCGTCGATCTTGTCCAGAACCTCGGTGATCCGCAGCTCCGACGTCTCGGCGATCGCGGCGGAGAAATCGCGCCAGAACCGGTCGAGCACGTCCTTCCACTCCCGCTCTCCGGCGGTGATGTCGTCGAGCTCCTCCTCCAGATTGGCGGTGAACTCATAGCCCACGTATTTCTGGAAATATTCCAGCAGGAAGATCGTCACCAGCCGCCCCTTGTCCTCGGGGATCAGGCGGTTCTTTTCCTTGCGCACATATTCGCGGTCCTGGATCGTCGTGACGATGGATGCGTAGGTGGAGGGCCGCCCGATGCCCAGCTCCTCCATCTTCTTGACCAGCGTGGCCTTGGTGTAGCGCGGCGGCGGCTGGGTGAAATGCTGCTCGGGCGTGACGGACTTCTTGGCGGCGGGCTCGCCCTGGCTGATCTGGGGCAGGCGCTTGTCGTCCTCGTCCGTCGCGCTGTCGTCGCGGCCCTCCTCATAGACCTTGATGAACCCGTCGAACACGACGACCTGTCCGGTCGCGCGCAGGCCGACCTGCCCGTCGGACGACCCCACCTCGACGGTCGTGCGCTCCAGCCGGGCCGATTCCATCTGGCTGGCGAGGGTGCGTTTCCAGATCAGGTCGTAGACCTTGCGCTGCTCGGGCTCCAGCCGCAGGCTGTCCGGGCTCGCGCCCATCTCGGTGGGGCGGATGCATTCATGCGCTTCCTGCGCGTTCTTGGCCTTGTTCTTATAGATGCGCGGGCTGGCGGGGACGTATTCCGCCCCGTAGCGCGACTTGATCTCGTCGCGCGCAGCCGTCACGGCCTCGGGCGCCATGTCGATGCCGTCGGTCCGCATGTAGGTGATGTGCCCCGCTTCATAGAGGCGCTGCGCCGCGCTCATCGTCTGGCGCGCGCCCATGCCGAACTTGCGGCTGGCCTCCTGTTGCAGGGTCGAGGTCATGAACGGCGGCGAGGGGTTGCGGCTGGCGGGCTTGGCCTCCACCGAGTTGACCTTGAGATCGCGGGAGCTGATCGCCTGCACCGCAAGTTCGGCCGCAGTCTCATTGGCCAGATCGAACTTGTCCAGCTTGTCGCCGCCCAGCACGGTCAGCCGCGCCTCGTACTCCTGACCGCGCGGCGTGCTGAGCAGCGCCTTGACGGTCCAGTATTCGCGGGCGTCGAAGGCCTCGATCTCCATCTCGCGCTCGACGATCAGGCGCAGGCAGACCGATTGCACCCGCCCGGCGGACTTGGCGCCCGGCAGCTTGCGCCACAGCACGGGGCTGAGGTTGAAACCCACCAGGTAATCCAGCGCGCGGCGAGCCAGATAGGCCTCCACCAGTTCCATGTCGACCTGGCGCGGCTCGCCCATCGCCTTGGTGACGGCGGATTTGGTGATCGCGTTGAACACGACTCGGCTGACCGGCGTGTCCTTCTTGATCGCCTTGCGGTTGCGCAGAGTCTCCTCCAGGTGCCAGCTGATCGCCTCCCCCTCGCGGTCGGGGTCGGTGGCGAGGATCAGTTCGCCGTCTTCCTTGAGCGCGTCGGCGATCGCCTTGACGTGCTTCTTGCTGTCGCTGGCAACCTCCCATTTCATGTCGAACGCGTTGTCGGTATCGACCGAGCCGTCCTTGGGCGGCAGGTCCCGCACATGGCCGTAGGAGGCAAGGACGGTGTAGTTGTTTCCAAGATACTTGTTGATTGTCTTGGCTTTGGCCGGCGACTCGACGACAACGACTGGCATGAAATTCCTCGTAACGATCAGGGGTCTGGGCGGCGCTAGATGTGAGCGCCGGGGGAGGAATGTCAATGGCCGGCGATTTTTGCACGCCCTCAGGGCCGCGAGACCAGCCCGCCGGAATGGCGCTGCACGCGTCCCGAAAGTTCCAGATCCAGCAGGCAGGAGGCCACCTGATGCGCGGGCAGTCCCAGATCGCGGATCAGCGCATCCTCCGCCACCGGGGAGGGGCCGAGATGCTTGAGGATAGTGCTTTCGACGCGGCCGTCTTGGCCGCGCCCCTGCGGTGGGCAGGTGGCGGGAACCGGGGGCGATGGTGCCGGCGACGCCTGCGGTGACGAGGATGCGGGGGGCGCCGACGCTGACGTCGTTGCGCCGGGCGGGGCGGGGGGCGCGGCCCCGTGCGGGGCAGGGCACAGCGGCGCCAGCGCCTCGATCACATCGGCGGCATCGCGCACCAGCAGCGCGCCGTCGCGGATCAGCATGTTCGCGCCCGCCGAGCGCGCGTCGAACGGATGGCCGGGAACGGCCAGCACCTCCCTGTTTTGATCGAGTGCCATGCGCGCGGTGATCAGGCTGCCCGATCTGGCGGCGGCCTCGACCACCACGAGCACATGCGCCAGCCCCGATATGATGCGGTTGCGCGGCGGAAAATGGCGCGCCTGCGGCTGCAAGCCCATCGCGGCCTCGGAGAGGCAAAGGCCGGTTGCGGCGATCCGCTCCGCCAGCGCGGCGTTTTCCGCCGGGTAGTGGACGTCGACACCGCCGGCGACCACGGCGATTGTGCCGGTGGCGAGCGCGGCGTCATGCGCGGCGGCGTCGATGCCGCGCGCCAGCCCCGAGACGACGACATAGCCCGCCTGCCCGAGATCCTGCGCCAGCCGCCGCGCCATGCGCCGCCCCAGCGACGACGCGTTGCGTGCGCCGACCAGCGCGATGGCGGGCCGCTCCAGCAGGTCCATCCGCCCGCGCGCCCACAGCAGCGGCGGCGCATCGGGCAATTGTCGCAGGATCGCAGGGTAGGGCGGCGCGCCGTACAGCAGCAATCGCGCGCCCGCCCTGCGCCCGGCGCGGTATTCCGCCTCCGCCTGGTCCGGTGGGCAGGGGGCGTAGCCGCGAACGCCCGACCGGCGTGCCAGCTCGGGCAGGGCGGCCAACGCGGCCGTGGCGCTGCCATGTTCGCGCAGCAGTCGGAAGAAAGTGGAGGGACCCACCCGGCGGGACCGGAACAGCCGTAATTGACTGATATGCTCCTCCTCCGATCGAGGGGGGGTGAGAGGGGGACGAGGGAAGAGGTCTTCGGTCATGTGCCCGCCAGGTGAGTCGTCTCAAATTGGCACGCCACTGGTTAATCAGGCATGAAGCAAAGGTTGCGAAAAGTTAATGTGCAGGCAAGCTGTTGGTTTTGTTGTCGATAATTCCAGTTGAGCGCGGATTTGTCGCTGAGTCTCGGGCCGAGGGGGACGGGCGCGCGTCCCCGCTCGACCGGCGCGCTGTCAGGTGGCGCTGCCGCCTACCGTCAGCCCGCCGATAAGCAGCGTCGGCTGGCCCACGCCCACCGGCACCCATTGGCCCGCCTTGCCGCAATTGCCGATGCCCGGGTCCAGCGCCATGTCGTTGCCGATGGCGCGGATCTGCTGGAGCGCGGTTGCCCCGTCGCCGATCAGCGTGGCGCCCTTGACCGGCGCGCCGATCTTGCCGTCCTTGACGCGATAGGCCTCGGTGCAGCTGAAGACGAACTTGCCATTGGTGATGTCCACCTGCCCGCCGCCAAAGCCCACGGCATAGATCCCGTCCTTCAGATCCGCCACGATGTCGGCGGGCGCGCTGTCGCCGCCCAG